>JAUNNJ010000009.1 GCA_030531495.1 Bacteroidales bacterium | reverse complement strand
ACAATTCGCTAAATAAACAACTCAGCCCCACCCTTTTACGGATGAGGCTGAGTTTATTTTTTGCTGTCAATTTGGTCAACTCATTTTGCAGCCTTCAATGGTGAAGCCGCGGAGGAAATCGGCAGTAGGCATTCGGCGCTTGCCAGCCACCTGCAGCGACAAAATCTCAATCTTGGCATCGCCACAAGCCACCCAAAGGCGCTTGCCATCGGTGGTGATGGTGCCTGGCACAAGCCCCTCCACGGCCGACTCCGGTTCAGCAGTGGCAAACACCTTGGTGGAGTGCGCCACCCCGGCAGCATCCACAATCTCAGTCCACGCTGCAGGATAAGGCGAAAGGCCGCGCACGTGGTTGTAGACCTTCTCTGCAGGCCAGTTCCAGTCGATGCGGCAAGTGTCCTTGAAGATTTTCGGCGCAGGAGTTGGCTCCTCACCGGCAGTGAGCATTTCGTCTTGCGGAATGGGCTTCACCGTGCCAGCAATGATGGCATCAACGGTTTCAATCACCATACCTGCGCCCATCATCATCAAGCCGTCGTGAATGGTCTCCACATTGTCGTGGCGGCCAATCGGGAGCGACTTCTGCTGAATCACATCACCAGTGTCAATCTCGTGCTTGAGGAAGAATGTGGTCACACCAGTCACTGTGTCGCCGTTCATCACTGCCCAGTTGATAGGCGCAGCGCCACGATATTTAGGCAACAGCGAAGCGTGGAGATTGAAGGTGCCCATTGGAGGCATTGTCCACACCACCTCGGGGAGCATACGGAAAGCAATCACGATAAACAAATCGGCCTCCAATCCACGGAGTTCGCTCACGAAAGCTTCATCTTTCAGCTTCACAGGCTGCATCAAATGCAAACCCTGCTCCACTGCATATTTCTTCACATCGCTCTGCAGCAAGTGGTGGCCACGACCGGCTGGCTTGTCGGGCATAGTGACAACGCCCACCACATTATATCCGCCTTCCACAAGGCGCTTGAGGCTCTCCACAGCAAAGTCGGGAGTGCCGAAAAACACTATCTTTAAATCTTTCTTTTCCATCTTAAGCAAAATTTGCGTTATCACCTATCGTGCCCACATTAATCATAACTGTAGTGCTTGAGCACCTGACGATAGGAGTTGAATATCTTTGATTTTGACACGAATCCCACATAGCGACCATTCTCCACCACGGGGAGATTCCATGCGCCAGTGTTGTCGAACATTTTCATCACTTTGTCCATCGGTGTTCCCACTTCCACCTTTGCCGGTGGCATCGACATGAATCGCTTCACATGCATGCGACGATACAAGTCGGGGCGGAACATGATGTTACGAATATCGTCGAGCAACACGATGCCGAGCATCTGCCCATTTTCATCGGTCACAGGGAAAAGATTGCGACGACTCTGCGAAATCACATCCACCATTTCCTTCAGACTCATCTCTGGATGAACCGGAATGAAATCGGTCTCTATCACGCTATCCATCTTCAAGAGCGTGAGCACAGTCTTGTCTTTTTGGTGGGTAAGCAATTCGCCTTGCAGCGCCAGACGCTTGGTGTAGATGCTGTAGTTGGAGAACAGGCGCGAAGTACCATAGGAAATGGCAGCCACAATCAGCAGTGGCAAAAACAGGGCGTAGCCACCTGTCATCTCCGCAGTAAGGAAGATGGCCATGAGCGGAGCGTGCATTACGCCAGCCATCACGCCAGCCATGCCCACGAGGGCAAAATTCTTTGTCGACAGCGGCATAGAGGGGTCGACAACACCCATCGAGTTGATGGTGTAAGCGAAGAAGAAGCCAGCCATACATCCCACATACAGCGAAGGCGCAAACGTACCGCCCACACCGCCACCGCCATTGGTGGCACTGGTAGCAAACACTTTCATCAAGCAAAGTGCTCCCACGAGCAAGATGGTGGCCCCAACATTGCTACGCATATCGTAGAAAAGGCTGTTGTTGAAGATGTTCTCCACATCACCATTGAGCAGCGAATTGATGGATTCATAACCTTCACCAAACAGCGGCGGGAACACGAAGATGAGCACACTCAGCAAAATGGAGCCTAACAAGAAACGGTAGCGAGGATGCGAAATGCGGCCGAACATGCGCTCCATCACTTCAATCATCTTGGTGAAGTAAACCGAAATCAAACCGCAGAACACGCCAAGCAGCACCACATAAGGAATGCGCGATGCATAAAACATCTCACTCTGCGTAAAGAAGAATTCCACATTATAGCCAGTGAACACATACGCCACAGTAGCGCCAGCCACCGAAGCCATCATCAACGGCATCACAGAGCCAGCAGTGAGGTCGAGCATCAGCACTTCCACAGTGAACAGCACACCGGCAATCGGAGCCTTGAAGATGCCGGCAATACCAGCCGCTGCACCGCAGCCCACAAGCATCATAAGCATATGCGGCGACAAACGGAAAGCCTGACCGAGATTTGAGCCTATGGCTGCGCCCGTGAAAACAATAGGGCCTTCGGCTCCGACCGAACCACCGCAACCGATAGTCACCGACGACGATGCCAATGAAGCATACATATTGTAGAATTTCAAGCGGCTTTTCTTTTGTGCAATGGCGTAAAGCACACGCGTCACACCATGGGAGATGTTGTCGCGCACCACATAACGCACATAAATCCCCGTAAGGAATATACCTAAAATTGGGAAAACAAGGTAATAGAAATTGGCTTGCGAAGCATCGGCAACACTGTTCACCAAATCAGAAATCGTGCCAATCAAGAATTTCAGCAACACCGCAGCAAGCCCCGATGCCACACCTATGATAATGGCCAGAATCACCACAAACGATCTCTCCGGCAAGTGCTGCTCACGCCATCGGAGCAATCGCATATACCAGCCTTCAGTGTTGCGGCTTGCTTTTTCTATTATCGTTTCCTCTGAATATTTTTCCATTTATAGTCCTCTTCCCTTAATAACAATCTTTATCGTGTAAGCTATGATTTTCAAGTCGTTGATAATTGACATATTATCAAGATAGAGCAAGTCGAAACGCAAGCGCTCTATCATTTCGTCAACATCTTTTGCGTAACCAAATTTCACCTGACCAAGCGAAGTGACACCCGGTCGCACTTTATGAATCAGCGAATAAGCAGGCTCACGCTCCAGAATCATCTTGGCGTAGTATTCACGCTCCGGACGAGGTCCAACCATCGCCATATCGCCTTTGAGCACATTCCAGAACTGGGGCAACTCATCAATGCGGTATTTACGCATAATGCGCCCCAACTTTGTGATACGGGGGTCGTTATCGCTCGAAAGTTGTGGCTTCCCTTTTTGTTCTGCACCATCCACCATTGTGCGGAATTTCACAATTTTGAATGGCTTATTATGAAGCCCCAATCGCTCTTGCGAATAAAACACAGGGCCTTGCGAATCACATTTTATGAGCACTGCCACAAATGCATAAATGGGCAGAAGCAGAATGAGTGCCGCAATTGAGCAAATCACATCAAGCACACGCTTGATGTTTTTAGCACTTTCGTCCATGTGGCTGCTCGAAACATCCACCAATGGATCGCCAGAGAAGTCGAAGATACGCGAACGCGAAAGCATGTTGAAGCGTTCTGGCGTGACCTTAATGGGCAAATCATAAACATAGAGGCGATTGATGGTGGCCAGCACAGCTTTATTATCTTGATTGGTGGGAACCACAATCAATTCCTTCACATCTTCTTTGCGGCAAACTTCGGCAATGTCATCGAAAGTGTAAACTGGGAGATTGATATCTTTCACGCGATTTTCTCCTGGCACATCCACATATCCCACCACATGATAGCCTGTGGACTGACGCATCTTGTTGAGTTTTTCCACGAATGCAAAGGCCGAAGCACCTGCACCAACCACCAGCGTATTAAAACGCCAACGGCGATTCTTGATGTTAGATGTCGTTCGGGCAGTGATAAGCACACGACAAATGTAGGTAAGGAAGAAAAGCAGGGCAAACAAGATGAGAATAATCTCGTAGTTGAACCCACGATTATCGGTCATCATGTCATTGATGAGCGCGATGAAGAATGCCAGCAAAGTGTTGACCACCTCTGATTTGAATGTGGTAACCAATTCTGCCAAACGCGATTTGCGGAACACCTCATTGTAATAGCCCGAGAGATAATAGACGCACATCATCAACAGTGGCAGAACCACCTGTCCGACAAGAATCATACCACTCGACAAGAAATCGCCAATGTTGGTGTAGCCTCTAACGCCTCCCAACTGGAAGCGAAAGCAGTTGTAGGTAAACCAAGCCACATTAGCCGTGAAAAAATCGGCCAATACGTATTTAAGTCGTTGTAATTTATCGCTAATCAAAGTGTTTCCTTTCAGTGTTTAGGCTATCTTAGCAAGCCCTATCGAAGAATTTTGAAAGTGCCATCGCTTCCGAGCATAATGATATTTGAAGCATCTGCAGGTTTAGTATCATCCTGCCGGTATTTCACAACATAATCCACTCCTTCAACGATTTCTTTTGTGATTTCTGAAAAAATCTTGGGTGATGGAGCCCCGCTCACATTCGCACTGGTCGATACTATCGGACGGCCAAATCTCGCACAAAGTTCGTGTGAAAACTGCTCGTGTGAGATGCGAATACCCAAGCTATCGTTATCGCCCAACAGATTCGGAGCCACATTAAAAGCACCTTCATACACGATTGTAAGGGGCTTCACCGCCACATGAATCAGTTCGGTAGCCATTTCTGGCACGTCCACAACATAATGGTCCAAGTGTTCATCGCTATCGAGGAGCACAATCAGTGCTTTGCTATCGGAACGCTTTTTCAGCTCATAAACTTTCTTAACGGCCGAAGCATTTGTTGCATCACAACCGATGCCCCAAATCGTGTCGGTAGGATAAAGTATCAAACCTCCCTTTTTCAGCACTTCAATGCATTTCTGTATATCTTCTTTCATCAATTTTCTTAGTCGTTCTGTTCTCAGAAAAAGCACGAATAATCTTCACGCTCATTCTAAATAGCAAAGATAATGAAAAGAACACGATTATAAAAGCAAATTACGCAATTTTCAATCCAAAAAAAATCCAAAAGAAGACTAATATTACACAACACCCTTATGACAGAACAAATTAAACAATTATCTTTGCAGAAGAAAAAAACTGAAATTATGAAATTGACATCACTCAAGTATATCACAGCAACATTGTTGTTCGGTTCTGCCTCTATAGCTTTTGCACAGGGGAAAGTAATCTATACAGGCGAACTTGCCAAACATGTGAAAGGCTACAACGGTCCCACGCCGCTGAGCATTATCGTAGAAAACGGCAAAATCGTCAGCATTGAAGCTGATGCAAACAACAAGGAGACGCCAAGATACTACAAAATGGCGCAAAAGAAAATCTTCCCACAATTTATCGGAAAAACCGTGGAGGAAGCAATTGCCTTAAAAGTGGACGGAGCAACGGGTGCAACCTACTCTTCTAAAGCAATCGTAGAAAACATCAAAATTGGCTTGAAAGACTATCAATCTTCTGCTAAAAAATCAACAAAAAAGGCAAATAAAAAGTCAAAAAAGAAGAAAGGATAACAACTCATTCCCAAGCGGTTACACTCATACTTAAACATTTTTGTATTTAAAAATTTCGCACATATTTTCCTTGTGCGAAAAGTGGTGCTATTTATCCAATTTCAAGCAGATTACATCTTTAATATTTGTGGTATATTGCTTGCTGATGTACTCACATTTCAAGTGCCATCGCTTACTGTAGCCCTGCACAGCCATACGGATGGTGTTATGCCCGTTTTTCCTATTGATTTCATCGATAGCACGGTTTAATTGCGCTTGTTTTTCGCGGTCAACTGTGTCGAAAAGATTGCCTTGAATTGGACTTGAATCTATGATGTTCCACACCAGCACTCCCGCCTTCTTGTAGAAATATTTCCCATCGCCTTTCCACGCCAAACGAAGCATATTCACGGCATAATTCACTATTTCATTCAAATCGGCTGTTGGCACCAGCGGATGAAAGGTTTGATAAATGTTGTCGGTTGGCAAATCAGTACGAAACCTATTGGTGTATACAAAAATCGTAATCGCTTGGCAAACTGTGTTTTGCCTTCTCATTTTAGCACTACACCTGGCAGCAAAATTAGCTATAGCCTCTTCCACATCAGCACGATTTGAAAGGCCTTTATCGGGAAAACTTCTGCTGGTGCAAATGCTCAATTTATGAGGCAACTCTTCAATATCGATACAACTCTCCCCCTGCAGTTCCTTCCAAGTTCTCACCCCTGTGATAGTGAGCATTCGCTGCACCCAATCCTGTGATTTCTGCGTTAAATCCCATGCCGTGCGCACACCATGATACTTGAGTTTATCCACCGAACGCCAACCTATTCCCCACACATCTTCAATCGGGAAAAGTTTCAAAGCCTTCTCGCGTTTTTCTTCCGTATCTATCAAGCAACACCCTTTGTAGCCTGGATATTTTTTTGCAAATTTGCTACCCATTTTTGCAAGCGTTTTGGTTGGTGCCACACCTAAAGAAATGGGAATCCCAGTGCCTTTAGTCACCTCACGCACAATGCGTTTACCATATTCAGTCACAAAAGCAGAATCGCCAATGTCGCTCATATCGATGAAAGCCTCATCAATGCTGTAGATATCAACCCGAGACGTGTATCGTCCAAGCATTGTGTGCACCCTTCTGCTCATATCGCCGTACAAATTATAGTTGGAAGAAAACACCGCCACCTTTGCAGCCTCCAATTGGTCCTTCACCTGATAAAACGCGCCGCCCATATTGATTCCCAAGCGCTTAGCCTCTTCACTTCGAGCTATCACACAGCCATCATTGTTCGACAACACAACGACAGGTTTACCTACAAGATCGGGATGAAACACCCGCTCGCAGGAACAATAGAAATTGTTGCAGTCGGCCAATCCAAAAAGTTGCATCTCGAAAAGTTGTTTTCTATTCGTGGAAGCGACGGATGCAGAATGTCATCACGCCCCAAATCAGGAAGTTGTTCTCTTCAGTCACTTTGATTGGCTTGAAGTCGGCATTTGCAGGCATCAGCCATGCACACCCTTCCTGCTCATCCAAATGAAAACGCTTCAATGTAAATTCTCCGTCGATAAAGGCGGCAACTATATCGCCTTCAGAAGCTTCCAAGCTCTTGTCTATTACCACGAGGTCGCCATCGCAAATACCGGCATCGCACATAGAATTACCTTCAACACGCGCATAGAATGTGGTTTCGTTGTCACGAACAAGGATTTTCCCTAAATTTATAGCATCGGAAGTATAGTCTTGCGCCGGACTGGGGAAACCCGCCCGCAAACTGCCACCATATGGCACATCAATCAATGCCTCGGCATCTGCCGAAAACATCTGAAGCCTTATTTCCTGTTTTTTAATTGTCATAAATAAATCCGAAGTTGAATGTGTGCTTATCAAATGATTTATGCAAAGTTAGCAATTCTTTATTATTCTTCCCATACATCTCCCCAAAAATATGAATCACCAAAATAAAAATCGGGCAGGAAAAAGCTGCGTAAGCCATTCCTGCCCGATTAAGCTAACTAATTATTATGATCTCAAATATTATTTCTTGCTCCAGAGTTTGGTCATATCTTCAAGAGTCTTACCCTTAGTTTCTGGAACCATCTTCCAAACGAAGATTGCAGCCACAATACAAATCACGCCATAGAGGCCGTAAGTGAACCAGTGACCGAAGCCATCGCCAGGGGTGAGTTCGATGTTGAACATTGGCACGAATGAAGAACTAACCACAAAGTTGAAAATCCATTGGAATGCCACTGCAATTGCTACGGCAGCACCACGAATCGTATTTGGGAAAATTTCAGAGATATAAACCCAGCAAATTGGACCCCAAGAGAACATGAATGAAGCAGCATAAACCATGATGCTCACCATGCAGAGGAGTTGAAGCGATGGGTTGCCGAAAGTTGCAGCCACGCCTAATGCACCAATTGCCATACCAATAGAGCCAGTAATGAGCAATGGCTTGCGACCCAATTTCTCAACGGTGAAGATTGCGAGCAATGTGAATGCGAGGTTGATAACACCTGTGCATACGGTCACCATCATAGGATCGGTGAAGCCCATGTCGCCATAGATGCGAGGAGCGTAGTAAAGCACTGCGTTGATACCGATAATCTGTTGGAAAACAGAAAGCATAACACCTACGAAAATACATACCCATCCGTAGGTCATGATTTTTTCTGTCTTTTCTGTTACGGTGTTCTTGATATCATTGAGAATTTCTTTCGCCTTTTCAGAGCCATTAATGCGAGAAAGCACATTAAATGCCTTATCGTCGTTGCCTATCATGGCCAAATAACGAGGAGTTTCGGGAACAAACATGATGAGCAATGCGAACAAGCCTGCAGGAACTGCTTCGCTGACAAACATCACACGCCAACCGGTTTGCACACTCCATTCTTCGAAACCAGTGTTAGCCTTTGCCCATTGAACGATGAGGAAACTAACAAAGTAAACAACGAGCTGACCAAAGATAATAGCAAATTGGTTCCAACTTACAAGCATACCACGGATGCGACTTGGTGACACTTCACCAATATACATTGGGCAGATGGCAGATGCAAGACCGACACCCACACCACCGAGTACGCGATAGAAGTTGAACGCAACTAACAAACTCATAGTAGGTTCTCCATAAGAGAAGAACAAGAATTCTGGATAGTAGCTACCGAGGGCAGAAAGGAAGAAAAGAATACCAGCCACTGCAAGCGCACGCTTACGACCGAGTTTGTTGGCCAACAGACCAGACAAGAAACTACCAATCACACAACCAATGAGGGCACTTGAGCAAGTGATGCCGTGCCAAGCATCAGTATATGAAAAATCTGTAGCGCCTTGGAAAAACTTTTGAAGGCCACCTTCTGCACCCGAAATCACAGCGGTGTCGTAACCAAAAAGAAGGCCACCGAGCACAGCCACGAGTACGATTGAAAACAGGTAGGGCTTGCTACCTTGTGTATTTTGACTCATATTACAATACGTTTTTTTGAAATGGGCCCGCATTGTATTGCAGGCCCAATAATTTGTAATTCTCAATTACTTAGCGTAGAGAGCAACGAGAGTTTCATACTTTTCTTGCTTGCCGCTTACTGTAGCAGGTTCGCCGTTAGCCTTAGCATAGTCTACGAGTTGTTCGAGAGTGAGTTTTCCTTCTTCGAAGTCCTTACCCATACCTGCATCAAAGCTTGCATAACGCTGCTTCAACATAACAGGAATTTCGCTCTTTTCAACGATTGCAGCAGCATTGAGAAGTGCACGAGCCATAGCATCCATACCACTGATGTGAGCGATAAAGAGGTCTTCAAGGTCGGTGCTATTACGACGAATCTTAGCGTCGAAGTTGCTACCGCCATTGCCAAGACCACCATTGCGAATGATTTGGAGCATAGCGAGGGTGAGTTCGTAGTTGTCGATTGGGAATTGGTCGGTATCCCAGCCATTTTGAGCATCGCCACGGTTAGCGTCGATAGAACCGAGCATGCCATTGTCGACAGCCACAGCGAGTTCGTGTTCGAAAGTGTGCTGAGCGAGAGTAGCATGGTTCACTTCAATGTTCACCTTGAAGTCTTTTTCAAGACCATTTGCACGGAGGAAACCAATCACAGTTTCTGTATCGGTATCATATTGATGCTTAGTTGGTTCCATAGGCTTAGGTTCAACGAGGAATGTACCCTTGAAGCCCTTAGCACGAGCATAGTCGCGAGCAGCGGTAAGCATCTTTGCCAAGTGGTCTTTTTCGCGTTGCATTTGAGTGTTGAGCAAACTCATATAACCTTCGCGGCCACCCCAGAATACATAGTTTTGACCACCAAGCTTGATAGTTGCATCGATAGCATTCTTGATTTGAACTGCAGCACGAGCCACAACATCAAATTCAGGGTTTGTTGCCGCACCGTTCATATAACGCTTATGCCCAAACACATTAGCAGTACCCCAAAGGAGCTTAATGCCGGTTTCTTTTTGTTTTTCTAATGCGTAGTCGGTGATAGCTTGCATACGAGCTTCATATTCTTCAATTGTTGCACCTTCTTCAATAAGGTCGACATCATGGAAGCAGTAGTATTCAATGCCAAGTTTGGTCATCAATTCAAAACCAGCATCCATTTTATCCTTTGCGCGTTGAAGAACATCGTCGGCTTCATCCCATTCATACGAACGAGTTTGACCGCCGAATTGGTCGCCACTTGCCTGACCGAGTGTGTGCCACCAAGCCATAGCATACTTCAGCCAATCTTTCATTTTCTTACCAAGAACATCGCGTTCTGGTTCATAGTAGTGGAATGCAAGTACGTTTGTACTTTCAGGACCCTCAAATGAGATTTTACCTACCTGTGGAAAAAATTCTTTTGCCATAATAAGTTTTTTGTTTAAAGTTTATTTATTTTGTTGATTATTTTAGTTGTAATAAATTCTCAAGATTGCGCTTCCACCTTAAATAAGCCTCAACATACTGCGATTGAGCAGCCGTATCTGGCTCAATAGTGGAGATACGATTGAGTGTAGCGAATGCTTCGTTATGGTCGGCATAGATGCCTGCACCCATACCTGCACCTTTAGCAGCACCCACACTGCCATCAGTATCGAAAAGTTCGATAGTGGCGCCACTGGTGTTGGCAAGTGTTTCGCGGAACAGTGGACTGAGGAACATATTTGCGTTGCCGGCATGAATCTTGTTGATATCCATACCCATACCACGCATAATTTCCATGCCATAGCAGAAACTGAACACGATACCTTCTTGAGCTGCACGAAGCAAATGAGCACGATTGTTATTCAAAAAGTTCAAGCCATTGATGCTACAGCCCGTTTCCTTGTTTTCAAGCACACGTTCGGCACCGTTACCAAAAGGAATGATGCTCACGCCAGCACTTCCCACAGGAGCTTCGGCTGCAAGTGCATTCATCTCTGCATAGCCCATTCCTTCTGAAGCCACATTTCTGCGCATCCATGCATTCAAAATACCTGTGCCATTGATACATAGAAGCACACCGAGGCGGGTAAGTTCTTCTGTATAGTTGACATGTGCAAATGTATTGACACGGCTCTGCGGGTCATAGTTCACTTGACCAAGCACACCATACACCACACCTGAAGTGCCCGCAGTAGAAGCAATTTCACCTGGGTTGAACACATTCAGAGAGAGGGCATTGTTGGGTTGGTCGCCTGCACGATAACTGATTGGAGTGCCTTCTGCAAGACCTGTTTCGGCAGCAGCAGCTTTGCTCACGGTGCTTTGAACGCAGAATGTAGGATTTGCATCAGGAACCATACTCTCTGGAATACCGAAGTGGTCGAGCAATGGCTGTGACACGCATTTTTCCTTGAAGTCCCAGAAAATACCTTCTGACAAACCCTCTACAGTGGAATTGACCACGCCACTGAGTTTGAGTGCAAGATAGTCGCCGGGGAGCATGAATTTGTATACTTTTTCAAACACTTCCGGCTCGTTTTCCTTCACCCATGCCAACTTAGCAGCAGTGAAGTTGCCTGGTGAATTAAGCATATGCTCAAGGCAGTATTCGGTGGTAAGCGCCTTTGCAGCTTTCTCGCCATAAGGCACAGCACGCGAATCACACCAGATGATAGAATCGCGAAGTGGACGAAGGTCCTTGTCAACGCACACCAGACCGTGCATCTGATAAGAGATACCGATTGCCTTTATCTGCTCGCCTGTCACATTGGCATCACCCATTATCTTTGCCAAAGCCTTTTTTGCATAAGTCCACCACGATTCTGGGTCTTGTTCTGCCCATCCTGGCTTCACCGAACGAATTTCGGCTTCATGCTCTGGAAAAAAAGCAGATGCAGCACAGTTTCCACTTTCCACCTCCACTAAAGAGGCTTTCACAGAACTACTGCCTACATCAAATCCTAATAAATATTCTTGTTTCATTTTGTTTTGTAGTTTATGTAGTAATTGGCTATTGCCAAATTTTCACATTTTCCACAGATTCACCTTTCACCGTGAGTTTCACAACAGAAGGCGACCCAGATGTGCGTAATGTGATTGTTTTTTCAAATGGCTCTGCAGGACGACCATAGGGTTTGAAAGTAACTTTCACTTTACCTGTTTGTCCAGGGGCAATTGGCTCATGAGGATATTCAGGAATGGTACAACCACACGCACTCATAGCACCTATAATATTTACTACAGAATCGCTTTCGTTCACAAATTCAAACTCCCACGACACAGGCCCATCATTAATGCCCACTCTTCCGAAATCATGCATTTGGCTCTTGAACACCAAACTTGAGTTGGGAGCGACATTAGTGGCCGCTGTAGCGATAACGCTACATGCGAGCAAGAGAATTAAATTTGTGAACGAGCGTTTCATATCGGTTGATTATTGCAAAGTCACATTTTGCTTGAGACGAATGTCGTCGGAAGAAGCTCCAACCATGATTTCGTAAGTTCCAGTTGGTGTCACAAAACCTTCCTTCTTTTCATCCCAGTAGCGAAGTTCGCTCTTTGGAATAGTGAGGTTGACGGTCTTCGAGGCACCCTTCTTCAAACTTGCGCGTTCGTAGGCGCGAAGTTGTTTAATAGGCATATAAGTGCCGGTTTCAGGATAGTGTACGTATACCTGAGCCACCTCGTCGCCATCATACTTACCAGCATTCTTTAAATCGAAGCTCACATTGAGCGCATCCGCAGTTTGAACCACCTTCAAATTCTTGTAGTTGAATTTGGTGTAGCTCAAGCCATAACCGAATTCGTAGAGAGGCTTGCCTGTGAAATATTGGTAAGTGCGACCCTTACCGGTAGAAATGGTATAGTCGTCGAATGCTGGGAGGTCGGACATCGACTTATAGAAAGTCAATGGCAAGCGGCCACCAGGATTATATTTACCGAAGAGTGCTTCAGCCACAGCATTACCACCTTGTTCGCCAGGATACCAAGCATCGAGGATAGCTGGGATATTTTCATCAATCCAGTTGATTGACAAAGAGCTACCAGCCACAAGCACAACAACGGTGCGTGGGTTAATCTTGTAAAGTTCCTTAATGAATGTCATTTGATCGGCAGGCAATTCCATTGTGAAACGGTCTTGACCTTCACGTTCGATTGACTTGTCAATGCCCATCACAGCGATAGTAACATCGCTTTCCTTGGCAATCTTACCAGCCTCACCGAATTTGTCGATAGCATTGGCATCAACGATTGGTGGTTGCCAGTAGAGGCGTGCGAAGCAATCGCCACCACCGTCGAAGTATTCAATCACCACATGATATTTCTTACCAGCTTCGAGGTAGATAGGATACTTATCCTCTTGTGCAGGACGGCTCACCCAAGCATCGATTACAAGCTTTCCATCCACCCACATACGGCAACCGTCGTCGGTCTTCAAAGAAATCACATAGTCGCCAGTGACAGTTGGGCAAAGGTCGCCAGTCCAACGAGTTGACATAGGTGCCTTTGGGATGATTGGATCTGGTGGACGACTTGCTGGGTCGTAGAAAATTTCTTCTTCAATGCGGGTTTTAGGAGTGCCCTTGAGTTCGGCATTGCTAAAGTATTCAGCTTTGAAACCTTCAGGAACAAAACTCTTGTTGATTGGCTCATAACCGAAAGCGGTGGTTATCCATGGCGCATATTTCACATCCACCTTGTCGCCAACGAGGTTCTTGATACCTTCAAGCACGCTAACTGGTTTATTTACAGGAGTGCCGCTATAGTCGCCAAATTCACAACGCGCAGCATTCAAACCAACCACAGCCACCGACTTAATCTTGTTAGGATTAAGTGGAAGCAAATTCTTGTCGTTCTTCAAAAGCACAAGACTTTGACGAGCGGTTTCGAGTGCCAATTCCTGATGCTCCTTGCAACCTACAACCGATGGAGAAATCTTGTTGTAAGGATTTTGGGCTGGGTCATCGAACAAACCGAGACGCATACGGCCACGGAGCAGGTGATATGCAGCAGAGTCGATATCAGCAAGGCTCACACGGTGGTGCTTATAAGCATCAAGGAGTGGTTGAGTGTAAACATTATCGGCACATTCGAGGTCCATACCAGCCTTCATCATCAGCACCGCTGCTGTTTCGTAATCGCGTACGAATTTATGCTGAGTAACCATCCATTGTGGTGCGCTACAGTCACTTACCATGAAACCATCAAACCCCCAATCCTGACGGAGCACCTTTTGAATAAGGTAAGGATTAGCTACGCATGGAATGCCATTCACTGCATTATAAGCAGTCATCACACTCTCCACCTTGCCTTCCTTTACACAGCGCTCGTAAGCGGGGAAATAATATTCACGCAAATCACGCTCTGAAATTTGTGCATTGCAACTTGCACGGTTATGCTCTTCATTGTTGGCAGCAAAGTGCTTCAAAGTCGACACCACCTTCAAATAGCGTGGGTCGTTGCCTTGCAGACCTTTCACGAATGCCAAACCGAGTGTTCCGGTAAGGTAAGGGTCTTCACCATAAGTTTCTGGAGTGCGGCCCCAACGTGGGTCACGAGCCATATTTATTGTTGGCGACCAGAAGCAAAGCAAGTCGCTTGAACCATCATGCTGCTTGCGGCCTTGTTCGAATAAGTTCCATTTGCCACGAGCCTCATCAGAGATGGCAGTGGTAATTTGTTGCATAAGTGCAGGATTCCAAGTTGCGGCCAAACCAATGGCTTGTGGGAATACCGTGAACTTACCTGGACGAACAACTCCGTGAAGAGCCTCGTTGCCAATAAACATTTTGTCGATACCCAAACGAGGAATCGCTGGGGCATTGTGAGTCATCATCGACACTTTTTCTTCCACTGTCATACGTGAAAGCAGGTCCATGATTCTTTCGTGCATTGGTGCATTAGGATTGCGAAACAACTCGCCACCTGTGGTCTGGCCTACCGCCACAGCGGTGGTAGCCATTCCAAGGCCGAGTAATGCAAAACGTAATCGCTTAAACATCATTTTTCTACTTCTAATTATTTGGTTATTAAAAATTTCACTTAATAGTAACAGTGCTAAACGACTTTGCCTGAAGCTTGATATTCAAGAATTTTCCGTCATACTTCACAGCCACATCCTTTGGTTCATTACCACGGTTTACCATCATCAACGCCACTGTGCCATCAGGATTTTGGAATGCCAACGCATCTTCATCACCCTCAGTCACGAGACGAGTTGCACCCACTGCCACATCATGGCAAAGATGCTTCATGAGATAGAATTCTGGATGGTATTCCACCACCTTTGTGTCGGTGTTGATGGTGATGAGCGAATTTTGCTTCCATCCCCAAGGGCTAACACCTGTTTGGTCAAGAACCATATTCCAATAAGAAAATACTGTAGCGCCATTTTTCAGGTAGTGCTTCATTTGCCACCAAGTGTGTTCTGCAGCCCCCCAGTCGTTCGACCCGTTGCCACATTCAGCCTCGGTGTGCATCATCTTCAAATGTGGATATTCCTTTGAAATATAAGGAATTGCCCCCTTGCCATCCCATTGAAATCCTGCACCTTTAAAATATTTTTTCGCCTTTGTATCATTTAGAGCCACGCGAGTAAAATCTGGATTATCGCGGTTAATGGTTCCGAAAATAATATCTGTAGCGATGCCTTCTTGTTCAAATTTTGGCCCAAGGAAGTTGCCCACAAAATACGCCATGTCTTCAGGTCGCCAAGTGCAACTTGGGAATTTGTGATTAGAGCAAGGCTCGTTTTGAACAGCCACAGCCTCAATCTTCACACCTTCAGAAGCATAAGCTTTTACAAACTTCGAAAAATAAAGTGCATAAGCCTTCAAATAGCCATATTGCATCTTGAAGCCGGTGGTGGGCAATTCAAGTTCACGCTCTTTAGGAAGTCCATTGTGGTTAGGAATTTCGGTATCGAAACTACTTGCATAATGGTTGTTGGTCTTCATCCATGCTGGAGGGCTCCAAGGTGAAGCCCAAATCTTGATGGAGGGATTAATTTTTTGCGCTTCCTTAATGTATTTAAGGAGAATATGACGATCACGCGCAATGCTGAAATTAATCATGTCGAAATCGTCGGCCACATCATTGAGCGAGTAGAAATTCATTCCGAAATCACTTGCACCGATAGGCATACGGCAGTAAGTGAAATTGGCACCATTGGCACTGAACAGATTATTCATCACTTCGGCATACGCTTTCGAGTCGAGATAACACAAAGCATCCCATCCCAATTCGTTGAAAGTTGCCCCAAGTCCATCAAGAACTTGCGCTTTCTTATCTGTGATTTCTACCTGAGCGGAAGCAGTGGCTGTTGTGGAAAATTTAGGATTTTTCTGCACTTTCCAATAATTTCCTTCTGTTGACGTGGTGAAAGTGGCGGTTTGGGCCAGAGCACTCACGCCGGCAATAGAAGCCAATAGTAATGATGTAAATTTGTTCATATTTCTTGTTCTTATTTAATTACTAATGTGTTGAAAGATTTTGCCTTAAGTTTTACACTCAAAACATTGGTGTAGTCGAGCGTAATGTTCACCTTGCGCTCGTGCTTGCTCTTATTGGCAATTACAATCACGAAGGAACCATCCGCCTTCTTGAAAGCAAGCATATGCTCGTCGTTGCCCATGGTCTTCATCTTCACCGAGCCCACAGGGACGAAATGACTGAAGTGCTTCATTACATAAAATTCTGGAGTGAAACTTGCAGTCTTGCTTTTTGAGTCAACCACAACAAGCGAATTCTGTTTCCATCCCCAAGAACTCATACCTGTTTCACCAAGCACCATATTAAAATACATGTAAGCACCGCAACCATCACCCACATATGAGTGAATATGGTCGAATGTGTGTTCCGCAGCACTCCAATCGTTGCTCCCATTGCCACACTCGTTTTCGGTGCACATCAAGCCCAATTTGTGGTTGTGGCGATAAACGTCTTTCACAATTTCATGTCCTTCCCATTGAATACCTACACCTTTAATATATTTACCAGCAGCAGGGTCGGTAACAACTTCAAGCACCTCACCCACTTTACCAGTGTTCATTGTTCCGTGCCAAATATCCACATTTTTATGGTTTTTTGCCAATTCTGGACCAAGGTAGCTGCCAACGAATTTCTTCATTAAACGAGGAGTCCAAGAACAATTCGGCCACACATTAATAGTATAAGGCTCATTCTGGAACATTATCATGTTGATATTGATACCATTTTTCTTGTATGCAGTGAGATATTTAGAGAAATACAGAGCATACGCCTTGAAGTATTCATCCTTTTCAATGAATTGGTCATCACCTGGGTGCATTTCGTTTTCTGGTTTCAACCCATTGATGCTGGCTGCCTTATTTGAATAGTGGTGGTTGGTTTTCATCCAAGTGGGAGGGCTCCACGGACTACCCCACAATTTCAATGCAGGATTCACTTTAAGCGCAGCCTTAATATAAGGTATCAAGCCTTTTTTGTCGCGGGCAACGCTGAATTTCTTCATTGCGAAGTCGCCATCAATTTCATTGTAGCTATACCAGTTGCGAGCAAAATCGTTTGCCCCGATTGGAGTTCGGCAAAATGCAAGATTCAGGCCATCAGCGCCAAAGAGTTGATTCAGCACCCCTGCTCTTTCACGAGTGTTAAGAACATTCAGCGCATCCCATCCCAGTTCGGCAAAGCAACCACCGAAGCCCAGCATGGTTTGCTCGGCATATGGGGTCACCATCACATCATAGGGATTGTGTCGGTCGTAAGGTATGACTTCAAATTCTGTGCTTTTCTGCCATTTGGCATCAGGTGTGGAATATGTCCAATCCACTTCCAATGCTCCTGACTGAAGCGCTGCAGAGAGGCAGATGAGTGTAGAAAGTAATTTAGTCTTTACCATAAATCTTGTTAGTTTCAAATGATATATATAGTGATTGTGTAATTTTATTTACCAGGATAAGCCTTAGCTGAAGGTGGAGCCATTTGACTGCCACTGCCCCATTTGCTATCGTAGCGATTGCCCATATCCATCACGATGGTTGCACCATTGGCAATATCATTGTGTTCAAACCAGGGTTTATTCCAAGATTTACCATTAATAGTGGCGCGCTGTATGTATTTGTTCTCTTCTGAGCAACCATTTGCCTGAATCTTTACCACCTTACCGTTAGGCAAAGTGATAGTGATTCGAGAGAAGAAAGGACTACCAATATTGTAGCAAGGCATACCGGGAGTAACGGGATAGAAGCCCATCATAGAATAAACCACAAATGCCGACAGACCGCCACCATCTTCGTCACCAGGCACACCCATCAGGTCGTTGCGGAACCACTGATGAACCAAATCGCGCACACGCTTTTGAGTCTTCCAAGGTTTACCTGCATAATTGTAGAGATAAGGGATGTGGAGTGAAGGCTCGTTACCCATTGTGAACTGACCCACATTACCAGTCTGGTCGGGTAATTGTGAATAGAATTCATATTTATTGCGACCAAGCCATTCTGTGAAAGTCTTGTCGAGGTTACGAGTGAAGCGTTCGTTTCCTCCCATCAAATTCACAAGGTCGCCCACATTGTGCTGAACATCCCAACGGTAGGTCCAGCCATTGTTCTCATCATAATAGTCGCGAGCGCCAATGCCACCCGAGAATTTATAGTCGAACGGCTGGATAAATTCACCAGCGCTGTCCTTTGGATGGAAAAATGCAGTTTCAGCATTGTAGAGATTTCTATAATTGTATGAAGCGGCCAAGTAGCGGTTTGCCTCATCAGATTTCCCTAAATAAGATGCCATTTCAGAGAGGCACCATTGATCGTAGCTGGTGCCCAATGTCACAGCCACAGCTTGGCGTTTTTCCCAGCCATCCACCTCTGGATAAGTTTCCTTTTCACCAGGGTGAAGAGCTGGTATGTAGCCATTTGCTTCATAGAAAGCATTGAGTTTCCCTGCTTTAGAGTCTCGCCAGGGAGCGAGTGTTTTCTTTTCGATAGCATTTCTACCAAATTGATAAGCTTCTTCAAGGTTGAAGTTACGAATACCTTTTGCCCACGCATCCAAGAAGATTGCGATGCCATGGTTGCAGTTCATGCGGTGTGAATCACCTGTCACTGCAGGGAATGTTGGAAGCCATTGCTTGCCATCGCGTGCCACATCAAGATAAGAGTTAAGGATGTCACTTTCAATGTCGGGTGAAAGCATCAGTCGCAAAGGATGTGCTGCACGATAAGTGTCCCACAACCAGTCGTCGGTGTAAACCTCGTGAGTAGCAGTTTTCACCTTGTGGTCAACTGGGCAGAAATAGCGACCATATTCGCTAATCATTACAGGACGTTCGCATACGCGATAAAGCGAAGTGTAGAACACAGCCTTGTCGTTTTCTGTGCCACCTTCCACCTTTATCTTGCCCAATTCTGCGTTCCAAGCCTGCTTTGCTGCAGCTTTCACTTTCTCAAAATCGGCTGCACCGATTTCCTTCATCAAATTTTCTTTCGCTTGGTCGACGCTGATATATGAAACACCGTATTTGAAATTCACATTTTTAGATGATGTGAATTTCATCACGGCACATGCTCCATCGCCTCGTTCGCTCGTTTTTTTGGTATCCATAGCCTTTCCTTGCAAAATGCCAAATTCATCGGCAGCTTCAGTGGTGACGGCGTAGATATACACCTTCACCCCACCCCATGTGTGCTGGAATCCCTTCACTTCACGGTTGGTGACACTGATTTCGCCATTATGGGCATTCACTATAATATAGCCAGGTGATTTGCGGACAAATTGAAAACGATACATTGCAGCATGTGCCGCGGGTGAAAATTCAACACCTACATTCTGATTTTCTATGTCAGACTTGTAGTAATAAGGAGTAATCAACTCATTATCGAAGTCGGTTGTAATCACACTTTCCAACCTATTACCTTCGCGCTGTGTGGCAGAAATGTTCATACTGAACACTTCGCGGTGGTTCACAAGCATCAAAGGCAAGCCATGGATTTCCGACTCCACATAACTATCACGTTGTGGATACACACGCAGCATGCCGTAGGGCAAATGCACGGTAGGATATGTAGGCTTTAGCAGGTGACTGATGTTGCCCATATAAGGGTTCACATAGTCGACTGCAGTCTTAGGTGCAGCTTGCAACGCCACTGCCATCAAACAGAGGGCAAGAGAGAGGAAAAAGTGATTACAACGAGTATTCATCGATAAATCTGTTGATAGGTTCAATTCAAATAATTACTTTCAATTAGTTGTTGGTAGCTTTACGTTGAACGTTGGTTTCGTTCATAGTTACCCAGCATGTTTCGGTCACACCGCTCAGAGTCACAGTGTCTTTGAAGCGATAGTGGAGTTTGAACACATAATTGCCCTTCTTGTCCACAGTCAAAACATTGCTTTCTGGATCGTCGATCATTTCCACTTCAACATCTCCATAAGGAGTAATCTTGAGGCTATTGTCGGCGTTCACGGTAATTGTCATTGCATATTTTGCAATCTCTTCCTTAGCCACTGCTGATGGAGTGTAGGAGTGAGTACCAACAAACATACGAACTTGATTCTTAAGCAACGGTGCTACCACGCGAGTAACAGAAATACCACTTGCCACATCACCGCTCTTCATGTGCACTGTTTCTGTACCGGTCATCTGATAGTAAGTAACAGTCTTGGTGGTTGCATAAGCATTTTTCAAGAGCACTTGATAAAGCACCACTTCCTTCTTAGGATTCACTTCAAAATTTGATACCGACTTGATTCGCAAAGGAATCATATAAGTAGAGTCTGGGCACAATCCATCAGGACGAATCTTAATTGGAAGCAATGCATAATTATCGGCAGAAGATGCCTTCAATGTGGTTTCGTACGATGAAATAGTGTAGTGTGAAGGGTCAAGCAGCCTTGCATAGCGGCTTTCATCAAGGTCGAAAAGAATGTGGTTGTACTCATCAAGCACATCTTGATATGGTTCAAGCACCACTTTCACATCTTCTTTGATATGTTCTGTACCACCACAGTAAACAGTGACATAGCCTTCCGACTCTTCACCCAAAGCGTGTTCGGTTTGGAAAGAATAGTCTTCGTTGCTCAGGAGATAAATCACCTTCTTGTAAAGTTCGCCTTCAAATTGCTTCTCTTCATTACAACTGGTCAGGAAACCAGCACAAGCAAAAACGGCTAATATTGAAAAAATTCTCGATTTCATAATTCTGTTGTTGTAAAATTCACACAATGAGATTAATTCCATCCTGGGTTTTGGTCGAGGAGGCGTGATTTTCTCACTTCGTTGCGTTCGAGTGGGAGAAGAACCATCTTCTTGTTCACAACACGGTTGCGATAGTCGGAGTGGTTAACGATTACACGCTCGTTGTAGTGAGATGCATCAGATTCTACATTCATACCACTTACTGGCACGCTTTCTTCTTGTTCGTAAGTACCCCAACGACGAACATCGTAGTAGCGACGGCCTTCTGCCATGAATTCTACGAAGCGTTCGCGGCGGATAACTTCTTCAAACTTATTGACATCGTTGTATTCTTCAGCAGCTACAGCTGGCATACCCGAACGGAAACGAACTTGATTGAACATCTTAACAGCTTCATCAAGGTTTCCTGCACGAGAAATTGTGTATTCTTCGCCGCTTGCCATCTTCACGGTGTGAGAAGTGGTCAAGTGGTTAACTGCTTCAGCATAAGAGAGCAGAATTTCTGCATAGCGGATAATTGCGAATGTCTTTGAAGTACGGGTTGAACCGTCACCATTATACCAGTTGTCTTCTGGATGGATATACTTCTTGAGCACATAACCAGTGATACAGCGGTTACGAGGTTCTTGGATAGCCTTGTCGCTACCAGCATTCGCACCGTTGTAGTAGTAGATGGTTTGCTGACGGAAGTTGTTGTTTGAGCAAGAAGTTGCTGGCCAATAGCAGCCATTGAAACCTACACAAGCATAGAAACGCATTTCGCGGTTCACATACATGTTGGCAGTACCACGGAGCAAACGATAGCCAGAGAAGTATTTCAAAGTACGAGCCACACCAGTTTCAGAATATTCACCAGTGAGCTTACCCTCTTCGATGGTCAAACCTGAAGTGGTGCGATAAGCGTCGACTGCCTTTTGCGTCATACACATACCATTATAACCACCCATGAAGATTGGGAAGGACTGTTGAGTAAAGCCTTGGATTGAACCAGAGGTCTTACCCCATATCAATTCCTTGTTCTGCACAGGGTATGTAGTACCGTTGAACATATTAGCATACGACTTGTATGGGTCGATATTGCCGGCACCTTCTGGGAAGTCGAGAGAAGAAACGGTTTCTGGAAGTTCTGGAGTGACTTCAGTCACATCGCCTGTACCTGGATATACCCTTTCCACTGTGTGAAGCTTATAGAGACGCATATCCATCACACGCTTGCATGCAGCAGCAGCGAGCGCCCATTTTCTTTCATCATAGGTTTGAGACACATAGAACTGGCCGTCGGAAGTGCGCTTCCAAGTACCGAAGTAACGACGAGCAGCTTCACCACCATTGAATGCTTCACTTGCAGCATGCAAACGAACACGAGCAATAATTGCATAAGCAGCGCCACGGGTTGGACGGCCAAAGTTCAAGATAGCTGCATCATCTGGAATGTATTTAGCAGCTTCTTCAAGTTCGCTACACACATATTCCACAGTTTCATCGTAAGTGGCACGACCTCTTTCATAATAAGAGGCTTCCTGGTTGTTGTCGAGCACTTCGTCACCGAGAAGAACAGCAGGGCCATAGTTCATCAGAATCAGATAGTAAGAATAACCTCTCAGGAAGTGTGCATAACCACTAAGTTGTGCCTTTTGAAGAGGAGTGATATCGCGACATTCATCAATGCGGTTGAGAATAATAGTGGCCTTGCGAATCACTTTATAAGCAGGATCCCAACAGTTCATACCACGGAGGTTTGAAGGGCTCACTTCATCAAGAGTAAGAGCCTTGCCGTGGAAGAGGTCTTGGGTCATCAGGGTGAAAATTTCGTCGGTTGCAGTTTCACCCGGCATCACATCGTTGCCAAAAATAGCACTTTCATCGGGGAGTTCGCCTGCAGCACCCCAAAGATATCTTTCAAGGTTCTGACGAGTGGCAAAAATAGAGTCGTATTTCAAAGTATCGTCGAAATATTCATCTACATCAAGGAAGTTACAAGATGATGTAATTCCCACTACCAAAAGAAGTGCAAACCAAAGTATGTTTCTAAATTTATTCATATTTTCAGTAGTTTCGAATTAATTACATTAGAAATTGATATAGAGCTGGAATGCATAGGTAGTAGGGATTGGATAAGCACCACCATTGTATTCTGCCTGTTCTGGATCCCAAAGCTTCATTGGGCTCCAAACTGCCAAGTTTGAAATCACGAATTGGAAATCCATTGACTTGATTTGCAACCATTGCATCAACTTGCCCTTTGGAATAAGGTGATAGTTTAAGTTGATTTCTTGCAAACGCAAGTAGCGAGAGTTTGCTTTCCAGAATGTTGAGTGTTGGGCATTGTTGTTGTTCTTGCCGTAGCTCAAGCGTGGGAAGAGAGCATTTGGATTTTCAGTTGAAGGATCGCCTGAATAAGAAGCAGGAGTCCAGCGGTTCTTTTGGTCAGCAACGATAGTGAGCACGTTACCGGTTTCACCGTTATAGAATGGAATGTAACCTTCACCGTTAGTAGTACCGTTCACATAGTAGTAATCGGTGTTACCTGTACCCTTGAACATCACACCAAGGCTGAGTTGTTTGTAGCGTGCTTCGAAACCGAAACCGTACATCAACTTAGGATAGTTAGGATATGACAAAGGCACTTTATCGTCTTCGTTGACCAAACCATCGCCATTCACGTCCTTATACTTGATATCGCCCACGGTGTAAGAACCGAATGTTTGCTTTGGACTTTGAGCCACATCTTGTTCGTCGCGGAAGAGACCGAGAGAAATGTAGCCGCGGAATGCATTGTGTACAAATCCAGAATAGTTTTGGTATTCGTATGGTTGTTCTGCTTGTTCCCAGTTGTCAACCTTGTTTGCAGAGTAAGTAAAGTTACCTCTCGCGGTTACCGACCAGTCTTCACCGAAGTCGTGAGTATAAGAGAAGTTACCATCTGCACCATAACTGCGCATCTTACCTACGTTACCGAATGGCATTTGCTTCAAACCAGCATATGCAGGAATTTGAGAGCGGCGTTGATAGATACCATCGCGCTTATCTTCAAAGAAGTCGAGCACGAAATCAAGTTTTTGATTAAAGAGTTTTGCTTCAATACCGACGTCGGCCTTGATTGCACGTTCCCAACGGAGGTTGTTAGCACCCACACGGTCTTCTGTAATATAGCCGTTAGTGCTACCCCAGCCACCGCCACCGCCTGACACATTCATCAGGGTGAGGTATGGGAAGCGTTCGTCGGTCAAGCGGTCGTTACCTACAGTACCGTAAGAACCACGAATCTTCAAGAAGCTAAGCCAAGGCATGTGTTCTTGCACAAACTTGTAGCTGGTTGGAACCCAACCCAAACCTACAGATGGGAAGAAACCGAAGCGGTGACCCTTAGCAAAGTTTTCAGAACCAGTGTAACCGAAGTTAGCATCAATGAAGTAAGTATCGTTGAAACCGTAAGTGATACGGCCTGATACACCTTGGTAACGAATAGGAATTGCGAACATACTACGCAAAGAAGCGTCCTTTGAATCGATGTCCTTGTTCATTGCTTGTTGGCTACTCATATAGTAATATGCGAGAGCGCCCACACGGTGCTTGCCAAATGTGCGGTCCCAAGTAGCAGTAGCTTCGAAGTGCCATTTGTAGAATTGAGAATCTTCGTGAGAATAAGTTGCAGGACGTGAATCAATACGCTTTACCAAACCAAGTTCACCAGTATACTTACGAGTAGAAGCGTAGTACATTTCTGGGAGAATTGAACGGATTTCCTTCAAGTTGGTTTCATTGTCGTAAGCACCTTGAGCACGTAATTTAAGACCTTCAGTAATCATAGAGAGGTCTTGCTTCAATTCAAGAGTTGCCTTACCACGGTAGTGACGGATGTTGGTCATACCGGTGTAGTTAAGCATCACATATGGTGAATAGGCATTGTTAGCTCCAAATGCAGGAAGTTCGCCACTTGAATAGCGAGTAGGAATTGTGATTGGGGTCAAGTTGCGTTGAGTAGCCCAAAGAGCATCGGTATTATTGTTACCTGGTTCTTTCTTGGTAGAAACGAAACCATCTGCACCGAAGTAGATTTGAGTAGTCTTTGTGAGATTGATATCCACGTTAGCGCGATAGTTAATAGTGTTGTAACCAACGCTGGTAGAATACTTAGAAGACTTGTCTTGACGATAAGCAGCCGATTCGTTGCTTGTACCCAAGCTCAAATAGTAGCGAGCGAGTTTACCACCACCACGAGCATTCACGAAGTAAGTCTGTGCAAGAGAGTTCTTGTGAAGAACTTCGTGTTGCCAGTTCACGTCTGGATAGAGGTCAGGATCAAGGTGATACTTGATGATATCCATTTCAATATCGCTGTAGAGAGGTTGGTCGCCACGAACCACACGAGCTTCATTAGCTAAGCGAGCATAGTCGTAAGAGCCAAGATATTCAGGCATATGAGTCAAGTGAGAAAGTGTGTAATTCACACGGCCAGTCACTTGAAGACTTTCTGTTGTACCACGCTTTGTAGTTACGAGTACAACACCATTCGCACCACGCACACCGTAAACAGCTGTTGCAGATGCGTCCTTCAACACAGAAAAACTTTCAATGTCGGCAGGGTCAAGCTCGTTGAGATTACCCTCCAAACCGTCGACAAGTACGAGAGCGCTTGAGTTAGCACCGAATGTACCGATACCACGAATCCAGAAGTCGGAAATATTCTTACCTGGTTCACCACTCTTTTGGATTGAAATCACACCAGGAACACGACCACCAAGCATATTCACAATGTTGGTAGCAGGAGCTTGGAGTGTTTTTGCATCAATCGCGGTAATTGCACCTACGGTACTTACCTTACGTTGGCGACCCAAACCCACAACCACTGTTTCTTCAAGCATAGTGGCACCTGGGGTAAGGAACACTTCAAGGTTAGGATTTGAAGAAGTGATTTTCACTTCTTTCTTGTCGTAACCCACATAAGAGAAAACGAGAACTTCGTTCTTTTTTACTTTAATAGAGAACTTACCGTCGGCATCAGCCACCGTACCAGCATTTGGACGGTCCTTAGGAGCAACGGTAGCACCCGGACAAGAGGAGTTTGTTTCGTCGTAAACAATACCCGACACTGAGAGCTGCTGCGCCAATGCGCTCAATCCGCAACTCATCAGGAACATTATGATTAAAAACTTTTTCATAGCTTGTCGATTTTATTCAATTGCTAAGCGGCGTACACATTGGTTTTCGAAGTCGCCAATGTAGATAATGCCTTCTTTATTGATACATACACCGAATGGACGGTTGAACAAAGCATCTTCAGGGCTACCGTCTTGGTAACCAGATTTGCCAGCTTGGCCAATCACTGTGCTCACCTTTCCGTCAGGTGTTACTTTACGAATCACATGGTTGTTGGTATCTGCGATGTACATATCATCGTTGTCGTCGAGAATGAGCTGACGAGGTTCGTTGAACATTGCAGAAGCGCCATTACCATCTATATAACCAGACTTACCAGAAATACCAGCAATCAGCTGATGCTTGCCAGTCTTCAAGTCGTAAGAGAAGATACAGTGGTTGTTGGTGTATGCGAGATACAGCATATTAGGATTCTTGCGGCTGAATGCCATGTAAGAGTCACTACCGCTCATCAATCCATTGGTTACCTGAGTGGTCAAACCTGTAGATGGTTCGATTTTGTAAAGAATACCATTCTTTGCACGAATATACATGTATCCATCGAGAGTGCTCATAGCAAATGAGTGCTTGAAGTCGATGGTAAGCACTTCACCTGTGTTAGGTTTCATTGATTGCTTGATAGGGCTCCACATATTTTCTGAAGACATAGTCCAGTATTCAAAGCCGTTATCGGTAGGGATATATACGGTCTTGCCGTCGTCGAGCATACAAGGTTGGTTCAATGGTGCACCAGTGTCAGGAATGAGCAGGCGGCTCATATCTTCGTCTTCATTCACCAAGATTACCTTGTTTTCGTGGTAGTAGTTGTTGCGGTTACGCAAACTACAGAAAATGTTGTTGTCGTTGTCGACAGCCAAATAGGTTACAGGTGGAATGGAAGTCTGTGCCAAGTTACCCATCACCACTTCGTCGGGAGCGCCAACGATACCACACACTGTAGTAACCACAGTTTGAATTTGATAAGAGAAGGTGTTAGGATATTCTTGAACCTTGTCACCAACCTTAACTTTCACCTTACAAGTGATAACATCGTTTTCGTCACCTTCTCCTGGTTTGCGAGGACAGATGGCATAAATCTTGTCACCAATTGATTCAATCACTGCAGCTTCCTTGTCGTTGAAGTACACCTTGATGTTGTCCACATCAGAGCCAAAGTTTTCTCCGTTGAGAATAACCTTGGTGGCCACACCACCCGACTCAGGATAGAAGCTTGTCAAAGTCACTGGTTTGTTTGGATCATATTCCTTCTTTGCTGCGGGGTCGTCGCTGCAGGAAGCAAGCATTCCAGCCCCGAGGAGAAGCATCATGAATCCAAAAACCTGAGTTTTTAAAGTTTTCATATTGTTATAATTGTTAATGAATTGAATTATTTGCTAACTAAAAAATCAACGTTCAGATAATTGCTTATTTCTTGAACAAACGGAACAAGCGCGCCATATTGTTTGGCGACTTGTAGATAATGTTGTTTCCACTGTGCTCAATCGCAGCAGAAGTCCAACATTCAAAACTCTTGTCGAAATCAATTTGATTTGCATCAATACCAAATTGAGTGAGGTCAAGGGTCACATTTTTGTCGCCAGATTCATAGTTGAAGTGAGCAATCACCCATGAATCCTCGGCTTCAAGATAGAACAAGTCAACAGAATTGTTGCGGCCAAAAAGTTTGTGACCATACGCAGGACGGAACGACTTACCCATTGCGATAATATCATTCACCTTTTCATAAGTAGTGTATTTCGCAGCCTTAGCTTGCGAAATAGCTGTGCCAATGTAAGAGCCTTCTGTACTCAAGTTGTCACCAAGAATGCAATAGCCTGTCACTGCAGCGGTGGTCATACGTGAAATGTTTTCAGCTTCGCTACGGTCGCCCATCACCAAGTGGTCGGGGTCGTTGTAGCAGTACACGCGATTGAGCCACCATCCAAACGACAAACTGTTCATCATATAACTTGTGTGCCACATTTCACCCCAAGCATCGCAACTCACGCGGCGAGCCTCTGCATATTGTGCAGGGAATAATGGAGCAATCGACTCATCAATGATGATATCGTCGCCACAACGTTCACGCAAATGCTTCATACCATAGTTATAGGCCTGAACACCAGTGGTGATGTCTTTATTATACCAGCTGTCGGCTTCCACTATGCCATTGGTAAGGAAGTCGAGTTTCAGATATTTGAAGCCACAATCTTTATATTTGTCAATGAAATAGTTGACACGAGAAAGGGTAGCTGGAGAAGTTGGGTCAAGACATCCTGCGCCAGCATTCTTACGCACCTTACCATTCACTTTGAGTTGGCCTTGACTGAATAGATAGCCATTGTTGCCTTCCATTGCACGGTCGTTGTCGGGGAACCAGTCGCACCACGGAGTCCAGTAAGCACCTGCTTCCTGACCATTTGCCTTACAATATTCCACAAACTGACGACGTTCGTCCCAGTTCATATTGTCCCAAGAGTCAAGACCGATGTAAATCACACCGTCTTTTGCAAAGTGCCCCTTGTCTTGCATATTTTTCTTGATAAAATCAGAAACAGAAAGACATCCTTTGAAATTACAGTTCTTTTCCATACCACCCCAACTGTTCCAACCATAAATGGCGGGACCATTGTATGGGCGCTTAGGTGCGATGGCTGCATTCACATCGCCATAGGTTTCCATGCCCGTGCGCCAGTCGCCAAATAAGCCCACCATGATGCGAGCAGAACGTACTTCTTCACCACGAACATAGCCGTGAGGTGTGATTTTCCCATCCACACCGTCGCGGGTACCATCGTGGGTGAAACCACTAATCACCTCAAGGCGATTAATTGTGCCAGCCGAAAGCGTACTGCCTAAAATGCGAATACCGGTTTTCCAAGTGTCGTGAGTCACAGAACCCACTACCATACCCTCTTGGGTGACGCCATTGAACATTGAAGTCACTTCAAACGACACAGAGTCGCGAGGATAGCGGCCTGTACCCATCGATTTGGGGTCGGTTGGGCGGCTGAATGGATAAGAGCCGTAAGTCACAAAACCGTCGTTGTCGAAAGGAACGGTAAGGAAACGGTTGTTCACGTCTTTTGGCAAGAACAAGTTGCTCGCCTCTGTGTAGATTGGAGCAATGTAGTTGGTCGAAACCTCTGCCCCGCCATTGCTGATAGCGACATCGGTCAGGAAGTAATCCACATTGTTGGCATACAGACAAAAGCGCTGTGTGATTTTTGGCATACCATCTTTGGTGTATTCAATCAGCACCTGACGGCCACGGCCTACCTCATCACTAAAGTTGCTTTCACTCACTGTTGCATTGGCATAACTACTGCTCTCCACCAGAGTAGAGTTGAGTTTGTACTTCACACTCACATCTTGAAGCACATTATTGCCATCTTTCACAAAGTTCACCTTTTTAGTCGTTTCATTGAACGAAATGGTCCATTTGCCAAAAGAAACATCCTTAGCAAATGATGGCAGAGTCGCACAGACACAAGCGACCGCTACCATTGCGTTTCTGAAGGTTGCAAATTTTGTCATCAGTTTTTATTGTTTGTTTATTAATTTCCAATTTTGATATAGTGGTCAATGCAAAGTTATTTTAATTATAATACATCAAATTATACGCATTGACCAAAAAATGTAAAAATGGGGTCATAGGTAACGATTGTCGCATATAGCACGTACGGCACACTATGCACCATCACACCGTCTCAAGGGTGTTGAGAAGTCATCTCGAACAAAATTTTCTTGGCCGCCATCAATTGTTCGTGCTTAATGAATGGCTCGTTTAGCACTAGGCCATCAACCATCACACGCTTCACATACTTGTTTGCTTCACTCAAATTTTTGGCTTCAATTGTAAGCTTGTGCTCACGCAAATTGGCATCGGCCACTTTCAAAGAAATCTGTGGGAATTGCGGAGCGCCAATTGCGTAAGTGTTGCTTCCTGGAGTCACAGGATAGAAGCCCATTACAGAGAAGATATACCATGCCGACATCTGCCCACAGTCGTCGTTTCCGTTCAATCCATCAGGAGCATTGTGATAGTTGACGCGAGTGTGTTCGCGAACAAGTTCTTGCGCCTTCCATGGCAGGCCGCAATAATCGTAAAGATAAATGTAGTGGTGCCCTGGTTCGTTATCGTGCTTGTAGTGCTTTTCAGCGAAATTGCGGTCGAGCATATGAGCAAACTTCTCGTTTCCGCCCATCATCTCAATCATACCCGGTACGTCTTGAAGCACACAGAATAGATAAGTCCATTTCGAGCCTTCTGTAAGGGCTGTGCGATTGTGGTCGTCGAGGTCAATCCATTCACCGTTGGCACGACGCGGAAGCATAAAGCCTTTTTCTTTGTTATACACATTTCTATAGTTCTGGCTCCAGCCCATCAGTTGCTTATAATCGGCATCATGACCCAATGCTTTTGCCACTTGTGCCACACACCAGTCGTCGTAAGCATACTCCAATGTGCGTGATAGTGCTTCTGCAGTCTTATCGTCGGGGATGAAACCCAAAGTCTTGTAATAAGTCATGCCAGCACGCCCTTCATAGGCAGTCCAACGATCACGGTCGCCATAACGGCGTTCGGTATCAGCTTCAGGAGTCACCATAGCATCTTTGCGCATAGCCTCATAGGCAAGCTTCACATCATAGTTTCTGAGCCCCTTCATATATGCATCAGCAATAACAGCATCGGCATGAGTACCAATCATAATATTGGTATAGGTGGGATTGGGCCACATGGGCACCCATCCCCCTTCCATATACATTTGAAGTAAAGCTGTAATCCAATCGCATGTGAGCTTTGGCTCCACGATTGTCATCAAAGGATGAAATGCGCGGAAAGTATCCCAAAGTGAGAAATCGTTATACGACTCGCCCTCATGCACTTCATCGTCGAACGCACTGTAATAACGTCCATATTCTGAGAATTCTCGCGGATACTGGTAGCAATGGAACAATGCTGTGTAGAAAATCGACTTATCTTCATCACTCACGCCTTTAAGAGTGAATTTCTCCATCTTTTCCTTCCACGCTTTGCGTGTGTTTTTTGACAATTTTGCCAAATCCCATCCTTGAAGTTCTTTGGCCATATTTGTACGCGCTTGCTCAATGCTGATAAATGAAGTGCCTACTTGCGCCATCACCTCATCACCGTCAAACTCCACATAAGCGCCCATACGGGTGCCATAAAGTTCAGCGATTCCGGCATGCACCTTATTTTTGTTCCAAGTCCCGTATGTTTTGAAAGGCTTATTGAATTTTATCACAAAATAGCCTCTGAAGTTGGGCAATTTCGGGCCAATCTGCTCACTCTGTCGGTCGGGGTTGTAGCCAATGATTTCGCCACGCTCAGGAAGCACCTTCACCCATCCATGTTCACCTTTCAGGCGTGGGCCATAGTCGTTGCACCAGTCGCCCAGTTTTGGGTTAAGATTGATACCTTGCACAATCACACGTCGATTTCCCACCAGGCGTGGGAAGGTCATCTTCACCAATGCAGCACGCGAAGCCGCACTAAATTCCACTTTAATCTGTTGATTCTGAACAGCATCAAGAGCCACACTATAGTAATATGGAGTGGCCTTCTCATTCTCGTGACTATAAGGCAACTTTCTGTCTTCAGGCAGCGGTTTCACCTCTCTGGTAACCTGCGGCATGAGCGACACATAGCCATAGTCACCCATCCAAACGGTGGGTTGATGCGAAGCAAGCACACCACACATGGTCTTATCGTCGTACAAATAGGCCATAGTGCCCATCTTGTTTTCGCGGGTTTGGGGAATCATTTTAGTCATCGCAAATGGCGCGCCCACAAATGGAGCAGCACCACCCTCGCCTTTTTCAGCCGTGCCCACAAGCGGATTCACATAGTCGACCACATCAGCAGTAACTGATGTAGCCATCAAGGCCGCAGCCACCAATATCAAAGTTTTCTTCATATTTTGTGTGTAGTTTATTTTCGTTTCAAAAAATCCTTAGTATTTCCATACGCAACTGTCGGTCACTGTGCCATCATCGTTCACACCAGTTGCCTCTATGATGTTTTCGCCTTTCTGCAAAACCACTCCCTTAGCCACATACACACCAAGTTCGCCTTTTTCAAGTGATACAGCCTTGCCATTCACTTTCAAGGTCACTTCAGAGCAGTTTGAGTACAGCTTAACATCGGTCAACGCCTCTTTTCTCACTTCATCACGCTTGCTGGTGATGTGTACCATCGGATTCTTGTTCCAGTTGGCTTTATAGAAATAGAATGCATCCTTCTTTACCTTGCGGTCGTAAGTCACAAGTCCTTTATCGTTGATACCCAGTGCGTCGCCTTCATGACGACCTGCACTTGCAAAGTCAAACATATTCCAAACAAACGAGCCCCAAACGAAGTCACGCTTGTTGATTTCGCGATAGTTCACTTCATGGACCTTTGCCTGCCATTCCTCTGGATGGAATTCGCCATCGGTCTTTGGCGCCTTATCAATGTGCTGATCATGATGCTTAATGCTTGCACCAGCACCATATTCACTCACACCCACGCCGCGGCCATAAGGTTTTCGCTTCCAATCAATAGCGTAACTCATCGTTTCGGGAGTTGACCAGTACCACCCTGGATAGGTGTTACAAGCCATTATGTCGGTCACATCATTTTCTGGTCGGCCATCGTTGTTGGCAGCAGCCACAGTGTAGCGAGTGGCATCTTCATGATGAGCAAGGTCGTTAAGCATACTGATGAGGTCGCCATAATGCCCACTGCCTCCAAGTTCGTTAAACAGGCTCCAGCAGAAAATGGATGGGTGATTATAATTCTGACGAATCAATTCGGTGAGTTGAGTACGGATATTCATATCCATCGATGCCGAAGGTGTAGCCTTGCCAATCAAGGGTATTTCAGCCCACACAAGTAAGCCTTTTTCATCACACAGGCTGTAGAAATAATCGGCTTGAGGATAGTGAGCGAGTCGAAGTGCATTAGCACCAATTTCTTCGATGATTTTCATATCCTCATCGTGGTTAGCATCAGTTATGCCCCATCCCTTATCTTTGCGGTCTTGGTGGCGGTTCACACCTCGGAGCTGATAGGAACGGCCATTGAGGAAGAATCCCTTATCGGCATCCACCTTGAAATTGCGGAAACCTGTCATCACACTCATTGTGTCGATCACCTTTCGTCCCTTCAAGAGTTCCATTGCCACTCGATATTGCTTACCTTCACCTTTGCCATTCCATAGTATTGGATTCTCAACAGACATGGTCTGATCATATTCAACTAAAGAGCCATTTATTTTGCTTTCAGAAGTTTCCATACTTCCAACTTTCTGCCCATTTGGATCGAAAAGTGTGGCGCGCACTTTCAGTCCTGCAGCATCCATAGCCTTACAGTCAACTTTTGCACGCACATTGAGGGTGACTTTCTTTTCGCCAGCCTCAAGTTTTGGGGTCACATACACACCACTAGAGGCGAAGTCGCGTAGAGCAAAGCATTGCTTTGGTGCCACAAACAGACTCACATGACGATAAATACCGCCAAAGATAGTGAAATCACCGTCTTGAGGAATCACATTGTCTTGCTTACTATTGTCAACTTCCACTTCAAGCACATTTGTCTTCTTCAAAAACGGAGTCAACTCAAAGCAGAAAGCTGTGAACGAGCCACGGTGCTCGCCAAGATAACGACCATTGAGCCACACCTTAGCGCACATGCTCACGCCTTCAAAGCGAACAAATACGCGTTGTCCATCGCTTCCCTTAGGCGCAGCAAACGAACAACGATACACACTCCTACCCCGGAAATACTCAGGAGTGGTACCATCTGTTGCATTCCAGCAATGTGGGATTACAACCTTTTCCCACTCGTTTTTCACTTGTGCTTCCGAAAGGCTTTTCCCTTTTGCGAATTGCCAATTTTCACCATCCAGAAGCATTTTTGTGCGAGCCGCAGCATCAGGTGCAATCAGCACTGTAACCGCTGCCAATACCGTTGATAAAGTTTTTGAAATATAATTCATAAAAAATCGTTTTTCTTCTGATGCAAATTTACCAACAACACACATAATTAAAAAACACATACGGGCAATTAAATTGTCATTTGGTCGCAACATCAAACCTTACGCCTCTATTGAAAGCACATTGAATACTATTCCAAAAGCATTTCCAACAAAAAAACAAAGAGTTCAAAAAAAATCATAATAATGCGTAATCTGAAATATTTACAGCCTGCGTAAAAAGCCACCGGAAACACCATACCCCCCCATTTATCGGCAAAATACACACTTATATAAGACCAAATTATTATTTTTTGAAATATGCAGTTGCAAAATATAGTGTATTTTTGTAATGTGAAATTATACTTTTATTGCAACACAAATTACGCTTAATAAATTTGACTACATAAATGCTTAAACGATACATATTCGCTCTGGTTCTGGTATGCCTTGCCGCCGTTCCTTCGGGAGCAGTGAACGCCTACCCATACCATCATTATTTCATCCACATCGACCGCAAAATCGGATTGTCGCAAAACGATGTAAAAACCATCGTCCAGGACAGTCAGGGATTTATGTGGTTTGGTACGCGCAACCGACTCAATAGATATGATGGCAACTCTATTCGTACATTTGATTGCCACGATACCAAATTGAGCCTACGCAACAACAACGTATCGGCTCTTATGGAAAGTGCCGACCACAAACTTTGGGTGGGAACGGACAAAGGCGTGTTTATCATGGACCCGAAAACAGAGAAGTTCACTTTTCTCAACGCCCAAACCAAGAATAAGGTAAAAGTCAACGACTGGATATCTGCCATAGCTCAGGACAAAGACGGAAGCGTTTGGATAATAGCTCCTAACCAAGGTATTTTCCGTTATGCGAAAGGCAAACTTGAAAGTTATGCAATAGGTAATCCAAAACGCCCAATCACTGGCACACCACAATGCATGTGCATCGACAAAAGCGGTCGCATCTGGGTGGGCACGAACGGTAGTGGTGTTTGGGGCTACAATCGTGAACATAACAATTTCACTCAATACTTGGGAAATTCGGATGGTGAAACCCTTCACAATCAAAACATTTATCGAATGTGCGACTACGGAGGCGAGTTGATTATCGGTGTGCATGAAGGCAAACTCCGCCGCTTCGACAAGCGTAAAAACACTGTGAAGGATTTCGACGCTCCAGAAGTACACTATAAGATTATCCGCGAAGTAAAGAACTTTGATGGTGAACTTTGGATTGGCACACAAGATGGTGTGTTCATCATCAACGAACTTGATAAAACTATTCATCACATCCATCCCGACCCAATGAGCAGTTCTTCGCTCAGCGACAACCAAGTGGGATACATTTATCGTGACCGAGAAGATGGTATATGGATTGGCACAAACCTTGGCGGCATCAGCTTTATGCCCCGTAAAGGTATGAATTTCGTTACCTACACCCCTCTCACAAGTCCTTGGACTATCAACAGTAAGCGCGTTCGTGAGTTGGCAGAAGACAACGATGGCAATATCTGGGTGGGTACAGAAGATGCAGGCATCAATATCTTCAATCCAAACGATGGTACTTTCAAGGTGCTTGGAAAGGATACTGGCAGCAGCCTCTTCAATGAGAAAACGCTCTCCCTTACCCCATTTGACAAAAGTATTTGGGTAGGTCTATTTAAAAACGGACTTGACGTTGTGAGCGAAGAATCACGCAACGTTAAGCACTACAGTGCAGATGATTTAGGCTTAAACGAAGCCAGTGTCTACGCTGCTTGCGAAGACAGCTATGGCAAAACATGGATTGGCAATGCATGGGGCGTGTATGTGGCCGAAAAAGGTAGCATGAAATTCCAACGAATGGATATATTCGGTTTCAACTATATCTACGACATTATGGAAGATGCCGACAAAAACATTTGGGTGGTAACGATGGGTAATGGCGTGTTCTGCTACACACCTCGCACCAAGAAAATTGTTCACTATTTGCACGACGAAAAGAACACCAAATCACTCAGCAGCAACTCAGTAAGTAGCGTTACCGAAACCTCAAAAGGTGAGATCTGGTTCTCTACCGACCGTGGTGGAATCTGTAAATTCAATAAAAACAGCAAGACTTTCACCACTATTAGCATTGCAGAAGGACTTCCCGACGACACTGGCTACAAAATTCTGGAAGACGAAAACGGTTTCCTTTGGTTCGGTACCAACAATGGCATAGTGAAATACAATCCTGAAAACAATAAGATTGTTATCTACAATACTAAAAAGGGATATCCTTGTGGACAATTCAACTATAAATCAGCACTTCATAGCAAAAATGGAATTTTCTATTTCGGTACAAGCGATGGTCTTATCTCATTTGACCCTAACTACAATAATCTGAACGATATTGTAGCCCCAGTGTTCATCACTCGCCTCTTTATTGACAACAAAGAAATCCTTCCAGGTGAAGAATCTATTCTATCAGAGGGGCTGTCGTACACAAAAGAGATTGAATTGAACTACGACCAAACAAACATACGCCTTGAGTTTGCGGCACTCAGTTTTGTGATGCCTACCGCCAACATATATAAATATATGCTCGACGGCGTGGATACCGACTGGATAACAACTACCGATAAGCACGAGGCAACCTACAGTAATCTCTCTCCTGGCACCTACACTTTCCGTGTGATGGGCGCCAACAGCGACGGTGTATGGAATAAACAAGAAACAACACTGAAAATCAAAGTGTTGCCACCATGGTGGAAATCTACAATTGCTATCATCTTCTACATTTTATGCATTGCTGGACTCTCTTGGTATATTTTCAACCGCACCAAGAAACGTGAGCGCGAGAAAGCTACTGAAAAAAACAGAATCTTTGAAATTGAGAAGGAAAAGGAATTGTTCCAACAAAAAATTGACTTCTTCACCAGCATTGCTCACGAAATACGCACGCCTGTGACGTTGATTAATGGCCCTCTCGAAAATCTTAAAGAGATGGATATTGTGGACAGCGATATCAAACGCGACCTCAACACTATGAGCCGCAACACAAACGAATTGATGGCACTTATCAATCAGTTGCTTGATTTCCGCAAACTTGACAACAACAAGATTCAGCCAAAGATTGTCACCGTCAACCTTAGTGCGCTTATTCGCGACCGCTTGAAGAATCTGGATTACCTGAAAGAATCCGGACAGCGCAACATCACCTACGAAACACAAGCAGAAGATGTGTATGTACTGGCCGACCGCAATGTGATTATCAAGATTCTGAACAATATGTTTACAAATGCAGTAAAGTATTCTGAATCAATAATAAAGATATCAATTAAGGCTGATGGACCTAATGCTGTAGTAAAAATATGTAACGACGGCAATATCGTTCCGCAGGATTTGAGAGACAAGATTTTTGAGTCATTCTACCAGTTGCCTCGTAATGCTAATGCACCATCAAGCACTGGTATCGGACTATATATCAGCCGACAACTCGCCGAATCCATCAACGGCAAATTGAGATATCTTGTCGACGACAATTTAAACTGCTTTGAATTGATCCTCAACATTGATGAAGCACATAATCAAGCAGATATTAACGAAAAGCAAGACTTTGAACACGAAGAGTTTGAAGAAAACAACGAAAATGGTGAACAACTGGGCACTATCCTCGTGGTTGAAGACAATGAAGAACTGCTCAAATTCCTCGCACAAAGATTCCTGCAGAAATTCTCTGTAGAAATTGCACACAATGGTAAAGAGGCACTTGAAGTGCTGAGCGTAAAGAATATCGACGTGATAGTATCCGACATTATGATGCCCGAAATGGATGGCATTGAGATGTGTAAGGCTATCAAGGAAAATATTGAAATCTGCCACATACCTATCGTGCTACTCACTGCAAAGACCGACCTCGACAGCAAGATTGCCGGGGTGGAATCGGGTGCAGATGCCTATGTGGTGAAGCCATTCTCGTTCAAGTACCTGATGGCTCAAGTGACTGCTATCGCCGAAAACCGCAAACGCGACAAGGAAGCATTCATGCACAAACCATTCGTGCCTACGCCTAAGTCGGGCATGAGCAAATCGGATGCTAAACTGATGGAAAACATGGTGCGAATTATTGAAGAAAACATTGATAATTCCAACTTTAGCGTAGAAATGCTGGCCGAGTTGGCTTACATGAGCCGCTCAAGCCTGCACCGCAAGATTAAGGCCATCACGGGCACATCACCTACCGACTTCATCAAACTCATCCGTCTGAAGAAGGCATCGGAACTGATAGCCGAAGGAAGTTACCGCGTGGGCGAAGTGTGCTACATGGTAGGCATCAACTCTCCATCATATTTCATTCGTTTGTTCCAGAAGCAATTCGGACTCACGCCTAAGGAATTTGAAAAGCAAATCAAGAATCAAAAACAACAAAACAACGATAACCAACAGCAATGAAACTGAAAAAAGGAGTCATATTGGCAATCGCATCTTTTACCGCTCTGTCATTTTCTATACAAGCGGCAGAAGTGGTCAACAATGCCACCGAAATTTGGAAAGACACTGATGGCAATCCAATCAATGCCCACGGCGGCGGTATGATGTACGACAACGGCACCTATTATTGGTACGGAGAATACAAGGGAGAGTACACCTATCGCTCACCAGGTGTGGGATGGGAATGCTATCGCACCATGTCGGGTGGCGTGTCGTGCTACAGTTCAAAAGACTTGGAAAACTGGAAATTTGAAGGTGTGGTGATGCAAACCGACACCAATACAAAATCTGACATTCACCCTACCATGGTAATTGAACGCCCGAAAGTGCTTTTCAACGAAAAAACGGGAAAGTACGTGATGTGGATGCATATCGACAGCCCCAATTATGGAAAAGCAAGCGCCGGCGTTGCTATCAGCGACTCCCCTACAGGCCCTTTTAAGTTCATTGAATCCATCCACCCTAACGGACATATCAGCCGCGACATCACTTTCTATAAAGATGACGACGGCAAAGCATACATTTTCTGTTCGTCGGAAGGTAATGCCACACTCCATATTGTGGAACTCACCGACGACTACCTCAAGCCATCAGGTGTGTATACCCGCAATTTCCCCGACAAATTCCGCGAGGCTCCAGCAGTGTTTAAACGCGATGGAAAATACTACATTATCAGTTCGGGCTGCACAGGATGGGACCCAAACGAAGCTGAATATGCCGTAGCCGACTGCATTACAGGCCCCTACACAGCATACCCCAATCCTTGCCGCGGCAAAGATGCCAACAAGACATTCTATTGCCAGAGTGCATTTGCTTTCCAAGTGCAAGGCACCAATCAATATGTGATTGCTTTCGACCGATGGAATAAGCGAAACTTGATTGACTCTCGCTATGTGTGGCTACCCATCAACTTTGAAGGAGCTGAAATCACAGTTCCATGGCAAGACCGCCTTCAATTCTCTGCCGAATAACTCCTCCATTAAAACCATAACTCTTGACAAGAAAAAACAATTACGATATGAAAAGAAATATTTATAAGCTCTTTGGAATCTGCTTATTGGCGACAAGTTCAGGTTTAAATGCTACTGCACAATCTACAGTGGCAAAGTTCACGAAAGTAGCCACCCCCGTTCCTGCACAAAAGGCGTCGGGGTCGCTTGCTGCAGGTGATTTCTATCACTCAACCTACTGTGGAGCTTCGTGGGGCGATTACAACAACGATGGCTTCCTCGACCTCTATTTCAGCGACCGCAATTTGCCAATGAATAACACCAGCGTGTATAGCAACCTCTACACCAACAATGGTAATGGTGGATTTGTTCGCACCACTGGCGGCATGCATAGTGTGACATTCTCTTGCCCTGTATGGTTTGACTTTAACAACGACGGCTTGCTCGACCTCGTGATTTCAGGTCTTACAAATGCCGACTACAGATGGCGCGACATGAACACCACACTCAGCAACAATGTGGCATATCTCTATATCAATCAAGGCGATGGCAAATTCAAAGAATTGCCAAACTGCGGCCTTCTCCCTATTTATAATGGAAGAGACGGTGGCAAGGGCCACAACTGGATTGCAGTGGGCGATTACGACAAAGACGGTTACACCGACATCGTGATGCAAGGTTTCGACGATGTAACACGTTCCACAAGAGAGGATTTTGAAGACGCAGTACGCGCAGTGTATCTCTATCGCAATATTAACGGCGAACGCTTTGAACTCCAGCCAACTCCTGTGGTAGGCAACAAGCCTCTTCATGGACTTACCGACGGTAGCGTAATTATGCAAGACCTCGATGGCGACGGATGGCTCGATATCCTTACCACTGGCTATGGTTATTCTCGCAAATCAGAACACCAAATCTACTGGAACAATGGCGACGGCACATTCACCGAACAATTTATTCCAATGCTGCCACTCACCAATTCATCTTGCTCTGTTGCCGACCTCAACAACGATGGCCTGCCCGATCTCGTTCTCGCAGGTGTATTCTCTGAAACCGACCGCAAACACCTCTATATCTGCAAAAACAATGGCGACCGCACCTTCACCAAAATTGATACAGAATTTGAAGGTGCAGATGGTGTGCAACTTGCATTTGGCGATGTGAACCAAGACGGTTTTGTTGATATCTTTATGGGCGGACACGGTGCAGAGCACGAGCATACCACTTGGCTCTACCTCAATCAAGGCAATTTCAAATTTGAAATCAACGGTGCACACTGGGACGACCCATTCGGAAAGAAAGGTCACTTCGGGCGCATTACCCACGGCACTCACCACCTCATCGACTTCGATAACGATGGTTTCCTCGATGGATACATGAGCGGCTGGTGCAACGGTGGTTGCAGCAAAGGATGTGACGTTGAACTCTGGCGCAATACCAGCGCTTCTTCAGGCATCGCTCCCAATGGGGCTCCTTCAATGCCTTCTGGCCTCAATGCCACATTTGATGTAAAAACAGGCCTCGCTACATTCACATGGAATGCAGCAACCGACGATTTCACCCCTGCTCAAGCACTTCGCTACAACTTCTTCATCAAGAAAGAAGGCAGCGATGAAACATTTATGGTGCTTCCTGCTGATATCACAACCGGTTTCGTGAAGGTGGGCAACACCATTGGCTCTATCATCACCTCCTCTTTCCAATTCAAAATTCCTACTTCTGGCACCTATGAATGGGGTGTGCAAGCTATCGACGGCGGTAACAAGGGTAGCAAATTCCAAACAATGAAGAGTGAATTCACTACCAGCGGTATTGTCGATACTCACAACAGCAAACTCGGTGCAAGCGTCAACATCAAAGATGGCAACATACACTATGCCGCCAGTGGCATGACCTCACTCAGTGTCTACAATACTATGGGCCAATGCACTGGTACATATACTATTAACGACAGCGGCATTATCAATGCTAATCTCGGCACAGGAGTGTACGTTGTCACCATGAGCGACGGCAGCACTACAGTTCCATTCAAGGTGCTTGCAAAATAAGGGATTATGAGGAAAGTATTTGTTATAGCAGCATATCTCACATGTGCCGCCTCTATGAGTATGGCACAACAAGTGATTAACTTGGGTGAAACTCCTTGGCAATTCACAAAAATTATCAAGACAGAATCCAACCTTGCCAGCGGTAAAATTGTGAAGATTGGCAATCGTCAAGTGCGCGACATCGTGGATGACCGACGCGACACCTATCTTCGCTATAACACCAAAGATGCCAAGTATATCACAATCGATTTGCTGAAGGATACACCTATCGACGACATCACCCTCAAATTTGGAGGCGACTCGGTGTGCTACATTGCCACGCGCATTGAAGTGAGCAACGACAACAGCAGTTGGACATTGCTCAGCAGTGGCAATGTGGAAACACTTTCCCCCATCAAGACTAATGATATCACCACCGTTAACGACACCTACGGCTTTAGGGAAGTGACAACCCAGATGAAACTCACCTCATCGAAAGCCAACGGATCATTCCGCTATGTGAGAGTGAATCTTAGTCAATGTTTAAATGCTCAGAAGAAGCCCATCGAATGTAAAATCGATGAGCTGGAAGTTCACCCCGTGAGTGAATATCGTCCCGATTCATATTATCTCGACAGCAATCTTGATTTGAGCGGTTGGGAAACCGTTGGTATCCCCCACTGCTACAATGAATTCGATACATTCCTCAATGCAACCACGGGCGAACGCTGTTGGCGTGGCGAAGCATGGTATCGCAAAAACTTGTTTATCCCGAATTCCGACAAAGACAAGCAACTTTTTATTGAATTCTACAGCGTCAACATCGGTGCCACCGTATATGTCAATGGCAAGCCTATCGATGGCAACAGTGCAGTGAAACAACCAGGACCAGTGACTCATGTGGGCAGTTCGCTGCCATTCGTGGTGGATATTACCCCCTGTGTGGAATGGGGCAAGGACAATTTGATTGCCGTGAAGGTTTCAAACTCAAAAAACACTTTCTTCACCTATCCTAATTTCGCTGAGAACGAAGGATTTGGACAAGCGATGGGCGGTATTGTGTCGAAAGTGCTTCTACACAAGAAAGCGCCTGTACACATCCCGTTCAACAGTTATTCCCCACTTTGCAAATGGGGCACTTACTTTGCGACACTCAACGCCAACAGCAATGAAGCCACACTTCGATTCCAAACCAATGTGGAGAATGCCACCAATAGCATCAAGAAAGTGGAACTTCGCACCCGACTGCTCGACAAACGTGGCAAAGCTGTGCTTACCATCAAGCAAAACCACATTCTCGGTCCTGGCCAAACTCATACTTTCGACCAAACTCGCACCGTCAAGAATCCTACACTTTGGTATCCTGTGGCTATGAAAACTGGCCCATATCTCTACACAGTGGAAAATTGCGTGTATGTGGATGGCAAACTGCAAGACAGAAAAACAGAAAACTGTGGCATTCGCACAGTGACCTGGGACAACGACTACTGCTATATCAATGGCGAAAAGTGCATCCTCCACGGATTCGGCAACCGCAACATCTATCCCGGATTGGGTGCTGCAGTGCCAGAATCATTCCAATGGAATGAAATCCGACTCATGGCGCAGTGCGGTGGCAATGTGCTTCGCGTGGGTCACCAAGCACCATTTGCCGATGCTTTCAATGCCTGCGACGAATATGGTGTGATGCTCATCGTGAACAGCGGCGACAACGAATGGTCGCTCAAAAACGAACCAGCAAAAACCTACAAAAGCGAATACGACCGCGACCTCATCATCGCTATGCGTAACCACCCAAGTGTAATTGTGTGGGAATCGAACAATGGCTTGGCCTATGACGGCGACAAATACCTGCCCTGCCAAACACTTGAGCAAGTGGAAAAATGGGATTATATGTCACCTCGCATCGTGCTGAATCGCGATGGTTTCCCTCCAGAATGGGATAAGGCCAAAAATATTGTGATTGGCTACACCAACCGCTACGAAAAGCAAAAGCACAATCCATCGCTCAACACCGAAGTGTACGGCACCAACTGGAGTGGCAATCCAAGTCAGTGTATTGCCCGCTTTGACTACGAAAACGAGAAGCCTTTCACACGCTGGTATGTACAAAATTACCTCGACGACTTGCGTAACAAGGCTTGTGGATGGATTGACTGGATGCTTGCCGAAACCTATGGCGAAGGCTACACCATCTATCTCAACGGCATGCGCGACCAAAAGAGCCTTGGCTCGTGCGCTATGGACCAGAACCGCTTCCCAAAACTGAAATACCGCGTGTATGAGAAAGCACTCTGGATGCCTTATTCACTACGCCCGGGCGTGGCTCTCCAAAGCCATTGGAACTATAGCGGCACCCAAGAAGTGGATGCCTGGAGCAACTGCCCATACGTAGAACTGTTTGTCAACGGCAAGTCGAAAGGCGTGGTCGCTCCTGACAGCCTCACTCGTCAATGCAACTGGAAAAACATTGAATGGGAAGCTGGCGAACTGAAAGCTGTAGGTCTTGACGCTCAACGCCGTCCAGTTTGCAGCGAATCGGCACACAGCGCAGGCGCTCCCTATGCGCTGAAAGTGAAGATTGAGCCACAAACCACCAAACCTTCGGGCGAACAGTTCCAACTCACAGCGAATGCATCAGACGCATTCGTAGTCACCGTAACGGTGGTGGATAGCGAAGGACACTGGTGCCCGCTGGCCGATAATATGCTCACTTTCTCAGTGGAAGGCGAAGGCGCCTACAAGGGCGGCTACAACTTCTATGTAGCAGATGGCAAACCGCTCGACTATCACGCTCCAGGCGACCACGAGCTCCAGGCAGAAGGAGGCCTGATGCGTGTGGCAGTTCGCACTACATTCAACCCTGGCAAAATAAAAGTGAAAGTTACCTCTCCGGGACTTGTTTCTGGCGAAGACGAGGTGGTTTCACTTCCTGTAAGAAAATAACAATAAACAAAATTATACAATCTATGAACAAGAAAATCTTATCACTTGGCGCCATTCTGCTGATGGCGGGAAGTATGTATGGCAAGGTTTCTCTTCCGCCCTACTTCTCCGACAACATGATTGTGCAACAAAATGCCACACTCACCGTGGTGGGCACATCCGACGCAAAAGGTAAAGTGCAAGTTAAAGCAAGCTGGAACAACCGTACTGTGGAGGGAAAAATCGACGCTAACGGCAAATTCAGCGTATCTCTCCCCACCCCAAAGGCTGGCGGTCCCTTCACCATCACAGTGAGCGATGGCGATGCCGTTACATTCCAAAATGTGCTCGCTGGTGAAGTATGGTTCTGTTCGGGTCAATCCAATATGGAAATGCCAATGAAAGGCTGGGGCAAGGTGAAAGACTTTGAAAAGGAAATTGCCAACGCAAAATATCCAAAGATTCGTCTGCTCCAATCCAAGCATGTGACAGCATCGCTCCCTACCGACGATTTGCAACTCAACGACCTTGACGGTAAAGGCTGGGCTGAATGCTCACCAAAGTCGGTTGAAAACTTCTCATCTACTGCTTATTTCTTCGGTCGCTATCTATGGAACAAGTTGGATGTGCCCATTGGCCTCATCGACAGTTCTTGGGGCGGCACTCCTGCTGAAGCATGGACCAGCATCGGCACACTGAAGAATGTGGTTGATTTAGAAGAATTTGCTGCCGAAGTGGAAGAAGCAGCCGGCAACAAGGAGGCTCTCGAGGCAAAGTACAAAAAAGACATGGCTGCATGGCAAATCGCCTACGATGAAGCCGACCAAGGCATGGAAAACGGAAAGCCTCGATGGACAAGTTCACTTCAAGTGGGTGAAGGATGGAACCAGATGGAACTTCCAAGCCCCTGGGAATGGCGTGGACTCGACAACTTCGACGGCATCGTATGGTTCCAGAAGGCAATTGAAATTCCTGCAGAATGGGCTGGTAAGGAACTCACCCTGAAAGTGGGAAAAGTCGATGACTTTGACGTTACCTATTTCAATGGCGTGAAAGTGGGCTCAACCGATGGCTATTGGATTGAGCGCGCTTATAAAGTGCCTGCAAAGGCTGTGAAGAAAGGTCTGGCCGTTATCACAGTGCAAGTGAAGGACGGCAGCGGACTGGGTGGTATTTGCGGCGACGCTTCAGGACTATCTATCAGCTGTGGCGACCAAACCATCTCGCTCGCAGGCAACTGGAACTACCACGTGGGCGTGGCACACACCGACCTTCCAAAGCGTCCAGAGAATCCTTCAAGCCAAAACTACACTGCCAACCTCTACAACGCTATGGTTTACCCATATCGCAACTTCCCTATCAAGGGTGCAATCTGGTATCAAGGCGAGGCTAATGTGGAACAATGGCAACAATACACCCCACTCTTCCAAAGCATGATTCAAGATTGGCGTAAACTTTGGAACAACAATCTGCCTTTCTACTTCGTACAGATTGCCAACTTCATGCAAGAATACAAAGTGCAACCAGAATCCACATGGGCACACCTTCGCGAAGCACAGGCCAATGCCCTCCACCTCGAAAACACTGGTATGGCTGTGACTATAGATATAGGTGAAGCTTACGACATCCACCCAAAGAACAAGCAAGAAGTGGGCGCTCGACTCGGCCGTGCTGCATTGGCTCAAACCTATGGCATTGGCAAGTATGAATTGGCAAAGATGACCGACTTCAATGTTGCTGGTGGAAAACTCACAGTCACTTTCAACCAACCAGTGCACTGCAAAGGCAAGAAAGTGGAAGGCTTTGCAATCGCAGGACCAGACATGAAGTTCTACCCTGCTGAAGCAAAAATCGTTGATGGCAAAAAAGTGGTTGTATCAAGCGACAAGGTGAAAATGCCCGTAGCAGTTCGCTATGCATGGGCAGACAACCCTCCATGCAACCTCTACAGCAATGGCGATCTCCCTGTAGGCCCATTCCGCACCGACAGTTATAAATAAATATACCACAATAACAATAGACTTCCATAGAGCGTGTTACTGCGAAGTAATGCGCTCTAATTTTTACCCTCCACCATCATGGGCTCTGTGGACAAAAAGGAATCATCTGGAGAGGACGATGCTAATGGAATAATTGAAAAATGACAAAAACCGAACATCCAAAAACAC
>JAUNNJ010000143.1 GCA_030531495.1 Bacteroidales bacterium | reverse complement strand
ATCTCTCTCTCTTCTTATTCTATTATTTCTTTTCGGCCAAATGCTGGGCATAGATACGGCAAGCGCTTTCTATCAGGCGAGGACATGGGCGCTGACGATAGTATTCGGCCGTGCGTTCGCTGGGACGAGGTGGCTCGATAGCGCCAGTGCGCAATCCCAGCAGCGTGGCGCAAATCATAGAATCATTTTCTTCGGTGAATTTCGCACCCAGTTCTTGCACGAGGGCGTAGTTGCGCGTGCGTGCCTCCAGATTGCCCGGGGTGGAACTTCCATTTTCAAGGCCTGCCAGCATAAACATGCCGCTCACTGCGCCACAAGTCATGCGCAAGCGCCCCATTCCGCCGCCAAACGAGGCTGCAAGGCGAAGTAGCGTGTCGATGTCGGCGGCGGGATAAATGTCGGCAAATGCGGCAATCACCGATTGGGCACAGTTGTAGCCTTTAAGAAAATTTTCGCGTCCGGCACGTGCACGAGCCTCAATGTCGATATTGCCGATTTTTACCATTTTATTTGTAGATAGTTATTTTAAATTTTCTTTGAGTTCACGATAGAGTTCGTTCAACTGATTAGCAAGTCGGGCAGAAGCAAACTTCTCCGCCTGCACTTTCTCTGCCTCCAAAAGAGCCTCTCGCTCCGCCTCCAAAGCACGATTCAAAGCGTCAGCCAACTCATCGGCAGAATCAGGACTGAAATACAGTGCTGCATCACCGCCATACTCCTCCATGCACGACCCTGTGGCAGCCACAACCGGCACCTCGGCCTTAAAGGCACGGGGAATGGAGAGACTCGCACATTCATAACGAGATGGGCAAACCACCACCGAGGCCATCTTGTAGACAGCAGGAAGGTCGGATTCGTGCACTTTCTTTATTCGCATGATGCGACCACTCACACCAAGGTGTGAAGCCAGCTGCTTGAGCTTCTCGTAATAGCTGTTGCGATGCCCCACTATCACCATACACACATCCTTATCGTCAATTTTTGCCAAAGCTTCAACCACTTTCGTGAGATTATGGCGCTCATCGAAATTGCCTGAAGCCAGTATGTATTTTTCGGGCAACCCGTAGTTGGCGCGGTGCACTTCCATCACTTGCTCCGACAATTCCTCAGAAAAATGCGACTCACACACAGGCATAATCACACGGATTTTCTCGTCGGCCACGCCATAGTGTTCCATAATTTCACGTTTGCTGAATTCGCTCATGGCCACCACAGCGTCGGCACGCTTGAGCGTAGCCTTCAACTGACGATTAATGCGCATCTTTTCAAAGAACGAAAAATCACCCGAATAACGCTTGTGAAGCAAGCTTCCAATGGTCACCACCGTAGCCATACCAGAATCTTCAATACCTTCTGGCAACATGCCCGATAACCCGTGGAAAACCTGAACACCATGTCGATGGGCATCTTTTAGAATACCTTTTCCTGTACGCCACTTGTCGCCAAAAGATGTGCTATGCGGGGTTTTCAGGTGGATTGAGGCATGAACAAGAAGTTTGTTTATGCCAGTGGTCCCATCGTGTGTATCGGGAGTGTATAATATGTAGTCGTTACGCTGGCAATGTTCTGTCAGTGCTTCGAGAGAGAGTCGTCCGTAATGTCCAAGCCCGCCTTTATCGTCGAGCATATATTTAGCATCAAAACCGATTACCATCTATTCTTAGTTGTATTTATAGATATTGCTGTCCGGTAAAACTTTTTTGAATTGAAAAATTTAGGGCTGGTACTCAT
>JAUNNJ010000008.1 GCA_030531495.1 Bacteroidales bacterium | reverse complement strand
CATCTAACTTCTAAAACCTTTTCTTTCAAAGAAATGCGAATACTCAAAATAGTCCCGGGAACATCGGTTGATGGACCGGGACTTCGTTCATCAGTTTATTTTGCAGGGTGCTCGCACCACTGCCCCGGCTGCCACAACGAGCAGTCGTGGGACTTTGCGGGCGGTGAGGAAATCACACCCGAGGCATTGCTACAGGCGCTGCTCGAAAACGAAGAACACGTCACACTCTCTGGCGGTGACCCTCTCCAGCAGCCCGACGACGAGCTTTTGCGCCTGCTCAAAGGGCTGAAAGAACATGGTGTGAATGTGTGGTGCTTCACTGGCTACACCTTTGAATGGCTACTCAATAGTCCCAAAAAGGCTTTGTTGGAATATGTGGATGTGCTCGTAGACAGTCCGTTCATCTTGGCACAGCGCGACACCACCCTCCGCTTCCGCGGCAGCAGCAACCAGCGCATCCTCGATGTGCCCGCCTCGCTCGCAGCCCAAGCCCCAATCCTCACACCCTACCAGGAGAAATAGTGACTATGTGGCTAAGAGGGTATAAGTGTAGCCCTCAAGTTGTGCCTTGATTAGTTTATCTCAGAAAAAAGCACTATTTTTGTGGGCGAAATCACATTAATAATTAATTAAATACAATTTATGAACAAAACAATCCGTATCGTGAAGCATCTCATGATGGCTATGTGCGCAGTGGCGGCCCTCTTCGGCACCAATGCACAAGCAGAGAGATTGCTCACCGAAAATTTCGAGTACAACCTTGGTAACCTCTACGGCCAAGGCGGCTGGCTGAAATACAGCACACAAACAGCTGCTCCAGTGCAAGTGGTCGACGGTGCCCTCACCTATGCCGGCTACCAAGACAATGCTGTGGGCAAAGCCGTGAAGTTGACCCAAACCCCATCGGCAGAAGACGTGATGCGCCCATTCAGCGAAACCGCTGTCAGCAGCGGCAAGGTGTACGCATCTCTGTTGGTAAAAGTGGAAGCTGTGGCCGACGACCAATACTTCTTCGTGCTGCTCCAACCAACTTCTGCAGGTATCGTGGATGGCAAGAATCCAGTTGAAAACGCACGTCTCCTCGCCTCTAAAGGCAGCGCCGACGACAAGTTCGTTTTCAAAATCTCGCGCAACAGCGCCACCCTGTTTGAAAGCACCGAAGAATTCGCTCTCGGCCAAACCTATCTCGTGGTGATGAGCTACGAATTCGTGGAAGGCGAGAAAAACGACATTATCAAAGTTTGGGTGAATCCCGCTACTGGCGGTACAGAACCTAACGCTAATGCTGCCATCAACTCGGCAACACACACTGGCGCAGACATAAAGAGCATCCAGGCATTTGAGCTTCGCCAGAGCAGTTCTGCTTCCAAGACCGGACCCGAAGTAACAGTCGACGCAGTTCGCATCGGCACCGCTTGGGCCGACCTCTTCGACAACACTCCTGCTGAGCCAAGCATGACCGTAACTCCTCAAGTGGTTTACGACGGCGACGCTGTGGCTATCGGCACTACTGCCACCTACGCCACCTACAAAGTGAAATACGCAAACCTTGCCAACCCTGTGCAAGTGTATCTCACTGGCGCCAACGCGGCTCAATTTGAAGCATCAACCGCTTCAATTCCTGCTGGTAGTGGCGAAACAACCGTTACACTCAACTACAAGCCTCAAGCCATCGGCAAGCACACTGCACGCATCAACTTTGAAAGCACTGTGGCAACCCTCAACACCGGTTTTGCTGCCAACGCTATGGCTTGGGACCCTGCTAACCCACCTACCATCACCGTGAATGCCGAAGGTGTGACCGCATTCAGCTGCAAAGCGGGCGAAACTCAACAACAAACTTTCACCGTGACCACCGCCAACTTCGTGGACTACGGCAAGGCTGTGGTGAAGGGCAACAGCAAGGGCGCGTTTGTGATTAGCAACTCCACCCTGCTCAAGAGTGGCAACACCCAAATCACCATCACCTTCAAGCCTCTTGCACAAGGCACCTACGAAGAAGATATCGAATTCAGTGGTGTGAAAGCCGAAACAAAGTCGCTTCACATCACTGGTGTAGCTACCGGTAGCGACGACCCAGCAGCCAAGGAAGGCGACGAACTCCCTCTCGACGACACCAACCCTCTCACCTCATACGTTCAACACTTCGACGGCGTGACCAAGAACAAGCCATTGAGCATCGCCGGTTGGAAAAACCTCGCTCAAGTGGGCACTCGCGCATGGTGGGGCTACACTTGGGAAGATGGCACCAGCGCTGCCAAGGTCACTCCTTACGACAGCAAAGCCACCACAAGCGCTCCTTGCGTGATGACACTCGTGAGCCCTGCTCTCGACTTCAAGAACACTGCCAACCCAGTTCTCACATTCAATGTGATGGGCACACTGATGACCGATGGCATGGCCGACTTGCTTGAAGTTTGCTACATCGAAAAGGTGGGCGACGACATGTACATTGCTCCATTCCAAGGTCTTGACATGCCTTGCACTGCCGATAAAAACGGCGAATGGGTGCCATTCACTGTCGACCTCAAGGGTCTTGACCTCGCAGATGTATTCTACATCGGCTTCCGCTTCAATAGCTTCCGTGGCACAGAAAACAGCGCTACATACTACATCGACGACTTCACTTGGGGCCAAACCAATGTGCCTCTGATTCGTCCAAGCGTGCATGAACTTGTGTTCGACGCTACCGTAGGCAAGAAGGCCACCAGCCCTGAAATCAGCGTTGAAGGCTTGGCTCTCACCAGCGACATCAAACTCTCGTTCTACGGTGCCGACAAGGGCTCATTCACATTGAGCACCACCACCCTGCCAGCCGCAGGCGGTAAGTTCACCGTCGACTTCATCAACGAAGAAGCTGGCCAATATGCAGTGGAAGTTGACTTTACATCAGAAGGCGCTCCAATGACCGCAATCGTTGTGGGTGTTAACAACCAAATGGCAACCGGCATCAACACCGTAGTCGTTGACCTCCAACAACCTGTCACTGTCTACGACCTCCAAGGCCGCGCCCTCATCGCCGACAAGCAAATCGGCAGCATGAGCGAAATCAAGAGCGCATTTGGCGAAGGCATCTACATTGTGAAGCAAGGTGCAAAATCTCTCAAGATTAAGCTCTAAAATAAGCAAATAAAATTCTGATTATCAGAATAAGCAATAAATTGGCCGCGATATCGTGCATGATACCGCGGCCAATATTTTTATCTTGCAAAAACTACGCGACTACTTTGACTCAATGGAAAAACTGTGGGGAAGAATCACAAAAACCGAAATAATCCTGCTTCCGCCCCCCCAACATAGTAGGGACATGCCTTTGGCATGTTAAACGCGCCTCCCCATAAAACTCGTAAATCTGTTCAGCCTGATATGGCAAGCAAATCTGTTTTCGCCGTAGGCGCGGTTTATCGTCCTTTGGCGTATGATAAGCCCGCGAAAGAGGGCGTGGTTGGTTTGTGGGAGGGCTGATTTAAGCTCGCTTAAAAATCTGAAATTCCACAAATCAAGCGGTGGGTGTGCAGCACCCGCATACGTCAAAGGAGGTTTTGCTTTGTTTTTGTCTTTTTGAAGTCTACGAGGGTTTTGTGGGAAATGTAATCAACAGTAAATAACTATCCCCACTAAATTTCCACTATGCGACTACTTTTCTTCGTCTTCGTACCAAGTGGAGTACATCAGGTAGTTTTTGGCGATTTTCACGTTGATTTCCTTTGCTTGCGCTGGGTCGACCATCTTCTTGAACTTGGCAGGACTGCCAGCCCACAATTCGTTAGGGCCAATCTTGGTGCCGCCAAGCACCACGCTACCTGCAGCCACAATGGCGCCTTCGCCCAATTCTGCATGGTCGAGCACGATGCTGCCCATGCCAATGAGCGCCATGTCGTGGATAGTGGCACCATGCACCACCACATTGTGACCAATCGACACATCGTTGCCGATGGTGGTGACTGATTTCTCATACAAGGTGTGAATCACTGCATTGTCTTGAATGTTCACGCGGTTACCAATCTTGATAGTGTTGACATCGCCACGGAGCACAGCACCAAACCAGATGCTGCAGTCGTCGCCCATAGTCACATCGCCCACGAGCACTGCGTTGTCGGCAAGGAAGCATCCTTTGCCCATCTTAGGGTCGAATCCCCTAACTTTTCTGATAATTGCCATATAATATATTATTTATAAGTTGATTTCTTTACATTTTTCTTCAAGCCACAAGCGCTCGTCGGCATTAAGCATCGGGCTCAAGCGCTCAACCACCATCGCGTGATAGGCATTGATTTGCTTCACTTCTTCGCGAGTGAGCATATCCATGTCGATGAGGGTGGTATCGTAAGGGAAAAGGGTGAGCGTTTCAAACTTGTAAAATTCGCCCCATTCTTCGCTCTGGCATGCTGGCACACACAGGATAAGGTTTTCGGTGCGGATGCCGTATTCACCCGTCTTGTAGATGCCCGGCTCGTTGCTGGTAACCATGCCTAAAGCGAGGGGAGTTTCGTTGATTTGCATACGAATGCTTTGCGGACCTTCATGGCAGCCCAGGAAGTGACCGATACCGTGGCCTGTGCCATGGAAGAATGTCATGCCCTCTTGCCAAAGCGGACCACGAGCAAGAACGTCGAGTTGCACACCGGTGGTACCCTTAGGGAACATGGCGCGGCTCAATGCTAAATGCCCCTTGAGAATGAGCGTAAAATCATGCTTTTCGGCTTCTGTAGGATTGCCGAGGCTGACGGTGCGGGTCACATCGGTAGTACCTTCGAGATACTGGCCACCAGTGTCGATAAGCAGCAATCCGTTTGGCTCAAGCGTATAGGCCGACTCGTCGGTGGCTTCATAATGCACTATGGCGCCATGGTCTTTGTAGGCAGCAATCATGTGGAAACTGTCGCCTCTGCTCGACTCAAAAGCGGCACGCTCCTGCTGCAGACGGCGGTCAACATCCATTTCAGTAATGCCATTCGCCACATTCTGCTCCATCCACATCATCATGCGCACCATTGCCACGCCATCATAGAGCACCGCCTTGCGGAAACCTTCAATCTGGCTTTCGTTTTTCACACCCTTGAGGGCGATGATGGGTGATGTGTGGTAAGTTTTGTTGCAAATCATAGCCTGACCAAGAGCGTCGCTCACACGGTCGGGGTCGAGCATCACAGTGTGCGAATCGCGGATTTTGCCGAGGTATTTCTCAATATCGTCGTAATCCCTGACTCTGATGTTGTATTTCTTAAGATGGTCTTCCACTTCGCTGGTAACCTTTTCAGAATCGATGAAAAGCACGCGTTCGTATTCGCTCAAATAAGCGAACGAAATTACCACAGGCGTGTAGTCAACATCGCTTCCACGAAGGTTGAAGAGCCAAGCGATATCGTCGAGCGATGTCACCAGGAGTCCGTCGGCTTCAGCTTCCTCCACCACTTCAAGCACACGCGAAATCTTGCTGTCAACATCTTCACCAGCGAGGGCTTCGTCGTGCACGAAAGCGGGATTCATCGGACGAGCCGGACGGTCGGCCCAAATGGCCTCTGCAGCGCGGAAGTCGGGGGCAAACATAAAGCCGTTTTGAGCGCAAAACATCTCAATGCGATTAGCCTCAACGAGCGAGAACAGACGGCCGTCGATACCCAAGACCGAATCTTCGCCCAACACTTCGCCAAGCCACTGGAGCGTGGTGGGCTCGCCTTCCACACCTTCCTTGTGCAGACTGAAGCCCGAGCCTTCAAGTTGTTCTTCAGCCTGAAGAAAATAGCGGGAATCGGTCCAGAGGCCCGCTTCATCGAGCGTGACCACAGCAGTGCCATTGCTACCGGTAAAGCCGCTCACGAAATCACGGAATTTCCAGTGTTCGGCAGGATATTCACTCTGGTGCGGGTCGGTGCCGGGGATAATCACGGCATCAATGTGCTTGCCGCGCATCAACTCGCGTAGCGCCTCAAGATGAGGATATGTATCTTTGCTCATAAGAAATTTTATAATTGGAATGTAACACTACAAAGTTACGATTTTTCCCCGAATACGCCACACGTCTGCCACAATATATGACTCAGTGGAAATTTAGTGGGGATAATTATCTCATGTTGATTACGTTTTTTGACACAGAAATCCGGTAAGAACGGATCAAAAAATACAGCCGTTTCCTGATGGCTCTCAGCCCATCTTGCCTGTAGAGATGCGAATATACCCAAAGCAAGCTTTAGCTCTATTCGCCTCTCCACAGGCAATGTCGGGTAGCCCGACATACCAGGAAACGGCTGTAACAAAAAGAGCCTTCGGCTACAAAAAATTATGGGAATGTGTCGATATATGAAGATGTTTTGTAGGAACGCTTGGCTCAAGCGTCCGCTTTACATGTGGTTGGCTGTCAATTTGTTAGATACCGGACGCTCGAGCCGAGCGTCCCTACAATATTGTGCGTAAAGCATTTTGAAGCAGCTTTTTGAAAAAGAGTTGTTATTCCTATTTCCTGCGCCCATTTTGTTCGCTCGGAAGAGCGTTTTTTGTTCGCGTTAGCGATTTTTCTTTGTGGTGGTTAGACAGAAGGCGTGCGAAAGCACGACTGTGGGAGTGGAGCGGTAGCGAGCACAGAAAGCGCGCTTTCGGAGGTCGCTGCCACTTCGCTCACAAGAGGCCATAGCCCTTCTGTCTAACCACCACGACTTTTTGATTTTATCCGTTCAAGCATGCATGTGCGGTTCTCAGACTGTTCAGCTATCGTGGGCGCAATTTCGCGCTATCCCCACCTTTTTTTCCACAGAGCCCAATATATCCACACCACACAAAAAAAAGAATGAGGGCTGATATCACATCTGCCCTCACCTTTCAAGCAACAGGGAAATTACTAACCTATTGCTTCACTAGTCACTAATTAACGGTTTTTCTTACGCTATTGTCTAATATTACTTAACTAACTTACGTGTTGAAGATGTACCATCGGTGTAAGTGGTCACCACGATGTTCATGCCCTTGTGAGGAGCAGCGCTTTGCTGACCAGCTACGTTATAGTACTTCACATCTTTGATTTCACGAACTCCTGACACTTCGTAAAGCCCAGTCACCACATTTTGGGTGAAGTCAACTTCCACGAATGCTTCAGCCACATAGTAGAGGTCTTCGCTTGCAGCCTCAGCCAAAGCCTTCACCTTGTTGGCCGACGCCTTCTTGTAGTAAGCACGAATGCGAAGCGATACTTGTGGGTGTTCAGCAGATGAGCCAAATGTGCTGGCAGCATATTCAATGACGCGACTGCCATCGTTGAAAGTCATCTTTTCGCCACCGATATTTGTGAGGTTCGTCACAGATCCAACCATATTCATATTTTCATAGAAAAGGTAGTCGGTTGCACGGTTAGCCAGCTCTTCATACATTTCGTCGGAGGTTCCACACGTACGCCATACGCGCACACCGCCACCAGTGGTTTCAAACTCGCCAACTTCAGGCGAAGCAAGTGTTACATCGAGCAGGAAGTCGAAATAGTGGCTTCCATTATTGAAAGAGAAATCACTCTTGTTTTTCTTTGTAACAGTGGCATTGGCTGTTGTAGCATGAACAGCCACCTGGTTGGTGCCATAGGTGTTGTCGCCCACCTTGAGTGCTGCGCTGAACACGGTGCTTTCGCGCACTTCAGCGGTCACGAATTTTGAAGCAGAAAGGTCGGTGAGTTCACCCACTTGATTATGGTTACGATAGAGGATTGCGCCATCCACAGGTGCACTCACTTGAGGAACTGAAATGGCAAATCCGTTTTGATAATTCAATGTGTGCTTAACGTCGCCTGTGATTTCGTCGAGTGTGTAGCCTTCCTTGCCTTCTTCCATCATCACCTTAGCGGCAGTGGTAGCAGCATATACAGGAACGGTAACATCGTCGAAACTATAATCGAGACTGTAGACATATGCGCCAGCCTTGTCACCACCATCAGCAGTGCTAACAGCAAAATAGTCAGTCAAAACCACTGGCTCTGCAGTGCTTCCGCTGAGCACATAAGGTTCAGCATCGTAGCGCAATGCATCTGTAGTGGCCATAGGGTTGCTATAAACGACATTATAGTTAGCACCATTGTTGGTGAAATTGATGGTCGCAACTTTCACCTTTTCGCCGGTAAGTTGATTTGTGCGATAGAGTGAACGGAACTTAATGCCCTTGTTTTCTTCTTTAACCGACAGTGTGAGTTGGTTCTTGTAGCTATTCTTCAAAGAGCCTTCCACAAACACTGATTTCTTATCAACTGCGCTCACTTCAAATTCTGGAGCCACATCGAGATAGTAGTCAAAGATGTTGGCGCCTTCGTTTGTGTATTTCTGGTAGTAGACTACATAAACGGTGTGTACACCAGTCACAGGCTTGAGACCATCGCTAATTGTGAGTTGGTTACCCCATCCACCAGTTGCTTGGTGACGAACTACTGCGATAGGTTCAACGCCTGCAAGTTCTTCGTGAGCGTTAGCCCAATCGTAAGTCTTACCACCATCTTCAAGGTCGATATAGAGGCTGATGTTTGCAAATTCCTTATAATCAATCCACCCATCGTTACCAGTAGAATAATTCAAGCGAATCTTGTTGAAACGACCATCTTCAAAGTCAATGTTTTCAAGTTTGAGAACACTCTTTGAATTCGTCCAACCATAGTTACCACCACCGTCAGGCTGAGCTTGGTTGAGAGCTGCGTGGTTTTGTATCTTAATAACACCAGCAGGGACATCGTTTCGCATAGTGTAGCACTTAGCGTTTTCGGTTGGAGTATCGTTTATCTTCACAAGAACTGGATAATCAGGGTCTGGTTCGTTGGGCCACAGTTCCGCCTTGAGGAAGTCGAGGTGCGTAAGATTGGTGCTACCACCACGCCACTTCACGAACACAGTGTGCTGGCCAGTTACAACTTGGTTGAGTGCCTGGGCCTTAGGATACCTATTGTCGCGAAGTTCCATACCGGTGAAGATGCTCGCAATCATATTTGATGGCACGCTTGCATCGTCGATATAAACTTCAAGTTTATCATTGAGTTGGTTGCTCCAGTGACTAACATAACCACAAACTTGCTTGTAATCACCATTTCCAAAATCGAGTGTGCCATAGTTTACAACTACACCTTCAGTAGTCCAACCCCAGCCACCGTCTCCGTCTTTACGGGTTTCAGATGAAGGGCTTGACTCGAGTTCAGAGTTTTCATAAGACAAACGAGTAGAAACCTGATCATAGTCAGATTTTTCATTTGGTCGGAGAAGTTGACCGTTGAGAGGTTCCCAACCACCTTCAGCGTGGAAGTCAGAAGGAGAGAAGGCATTCTTGTAGAAATTCACAGCGCGCACATTACCAGCACCACCAACGAAAGTCAAATAAACTTTCTTCACACCTGTAGGCTTCACGAAACGCATACCTTCAACAGCCAAATGACCGCCAGGGAGGTCTTCGGGATTCGACACATTATAACCCATATTACCAGCAAGCTGAACATAGTTGCTGTAAGATTGAGTGTGGGCAAGTGCAATTTGAGTGAAAGGTTGAGCAGATTCATAGTCTCCGTCACCTGCCCAGAGGACTGCGAAATTGCCATTACCGCCCCAACCTTGACCGAAAGTAAGACCGGCAGCGAGATAGTTTTCGCTAAAGTCAACTTCGCCAATGCAGACCACGGTATTTGTACCGGTGTTACCGATGTTGTTGGTCACGGGGTCGATGCGCGCTTCATTGAGCACCTCCATATAGGGGTTTTTCGCACTCGTCTCAATAATGAGGTCTTGTGCTTGCGATATGGATAGCGAAGCGAGAAAAGCAAAGAGTAATAATATTCTTTTCATGAATAAATTAGTTTTTTTATGTTTGTTTTTTGAATTATATCGCCGTTAATCTCTACCATGTTTCTTCAAACTAATTTGGTTTTATAACAGTTTTTATACCAATAGAAATTTTCACTGATGCAAAATTACTTTAATACAACAGCTCTATATATTCACCTCCGTTCATTAAATAATAAAAAAACTACTCCCTCCTATTGATCCTCCACTTGCTACCATTTTTACATTTGCAACAAGATTTACACTCATCCCCTCCCAGAATACTGCACATCCTTATTTCTTAATCGAGTAGGAGGAAAACGAAGTAGTTTTCTTCCTACTTTCGTTTTCCGACCTCTCACACCACCGTACGTGCCGTTCGGCATACGGCGGTTCTCTAATTGCGATGCAATCTGGAGCGGATGAGTCTGCATTGCAGAAATTTTGGGTATGGCAACAGTTCGCTCGTTCCCATCTTATCAACATTTCTTGCATATTCATCTCTACAAACTGCACTTCTGCAAGATTATCACCACTATCCTCGCACGAACCAGCACTCTGCCATAGCTCTCGGATTCCGTCCTACCCTTTTGGCGGCAGCCAATGTTTTCACTTGTTTTCTGCATTTCTTCTTGCATTTGGTAATAATATGAATACTTGTTTGGTTAAAGTTCTGCCCTTCACCGATTGTTGATTTCCTTTCCCATATCGGCTACTATGGCGTCTGCTGACTTCTCAAGGTTCGTTGTTACTGCTTGCCCTTGCGGACTCGCCCTTGAGACCTCCCCAGTTATGGACGTATTCTTTCCATCTTATACCCGCTTGATTTACTCCGAGAGTTCCGAACAGTTATTGGACTTTGTCTTGTTTCGCAGACTCATCCACTCTCACAAGCCCTGGTATCAAGTTTCTGTACGTCGGGTCAGATGTTTGCCTACGGCTTCCTTCAGATTCCACCTCACGGTGGACACCCTTGCTTTCGGCTGTAGCCTTCCCACTGTTAGGGCGGCTTGGGGACTTGCACCCGTTAGAATACGTTCGTGTTGGGCGAACAAAAAGCGGGAGACTCCGCCAGTGTGGAATCTCCCGCTTGTATTGTTAGGGGGTGTGATGATTACTTCATCAGTTGGCCTGCTGCATTGTAGCGCTTGCCGTCCTTTGTGATGACGAGCTGGCCGTTCTCGATGGTCTTAACAGCCTTGCTTGCGTTCACTGCATTGATGTCGCTCACGCCAGTAGGCGTTTGGCGAACAACCTTAACAGATTGTGAAACAGTAGACGCATCCTCATTAATCACAACGCCCTCTCCAGTATTGGCGTCGACAAACTTGCATCCCTCCATGTCAAGGATTTCCCAATGACTTGAAGTGAAATATGGAACTTGGATTGACGACTCGTATTGCCCCTTAATGAATGTGCCGCCACGCAGAACAACACTTCCCGGAACAACTTCTAACTCATGACCATACATATCATAACCAGGCATATACAATCCATGACTTTTGCCTTCGTATGTTCCTCCATAGATTGCAAGACTGCCAGTCTCGTAATGAACAGGAGTTACACGATCATTTGTAACCTTACCCGTCTTGTTGGTACCGTTGTCAACGATGGTCAGGTCGCCACCTTTCACTGAAATTGTATAACCCGTTTTAGTTGCACCAAAAGTGTGGTCGTTGAGGTCAAGAATTATGACAGACCCGCTTTCTACTGTTACGAATGAGTTGTAGGGGTCAACAGTATTTATGTAGTCTTCGAGAAGGGTTATTGTTGCAGGACTTTCGGCCGTTCCTGCAGCAGCCGCAGCAAATGCGGCTTTAATGCTACATTTTGTGGTTTTGCCTCCAACGGTCACACTTGCAGGGAAACTGATTTCGGGGTCGTCAACACTTACCACCTTAACGCTTTTCTCAAGATAGCTGCCGTCTCCATTATGAAGTTCAACAATTTCGTGTGTGTCAATGTCCATGAGCGCATATCCATCCAAATCAAGAACATCCCATTGATAGGTCTTAACACCTATAGCACCTATTGAGTTGGGACGATATATAAATGTGCCGCCACGCAGAGCGATAGCGCCAGGCTTTGGTATTCCCCAAGTGGCAGCTGACAGAGAGTAATTGCCCTCGTAGGTGCCGCCACACACGGTGAGTTTACCCATCTGGAAGTCAAGCGCACAATAGTTGCCATACAGCTTACCAGTCTTGTTAGCGCTGTTGTCAACAATGGTGAGGTCGCCGCCAGTCACGGCTAATACCGACTGGTTGCTTGTCATGCTCAGGGTGTGGCCGTTGAGGTCAAGGGTCACTACGCCCGATGGCACTTGTAGGAAATACTGGCCGTTTTCTGTGCTGCTCACGTCGGCAAGAACAGTTACGGTTGCAGGGTTCTCTGCATTTGATTCGATAGATGCAGCATGAACGGCAGTTACCAAGTTGTCGTAACTAACGGTGTGACCGCTCACATTCAGTGTTGCCACATCCTCTGCCCATGCGGTTGCAGGACTCATCGCCATCATGCCCATTGCCATGACAAGCGAGAATTTCAAAGTTTTCTTCATAAGTAAAATAATTAGCCGTTAATTCATAAAATAGTATCACACAAATTTACTCAAAAATTTGTTAACAATGTGGATATTAACATTTTTTTTAAGCTAAACAGAAAATTCCGGCAGAGTCCACAGCCCAGCCCGGATAAGCAGCCTATCTTGCTATCTTGCCAATCTATTTAACTATTAGATTCAAAAAAAATGGAATTAATTTATCTCTATCGGATATTCCCACCTTGGGCACGGCGAGAATTGAACTGATTCATAGGCATTGGTCCCGTGGGTGCACTCACTGCTCCCGCAGGCGACGAGTAGCTGTTCTTGTTTTCGCGGGCATTGTAGATGATAGCCTCCACCAGATTGTAGAGAATACCGCCCACATCCACCGTCATCGGTGAACCAAAGAGATTGATAGTTGGCGCCACTATCGGCACAGTTTTCCAAGTACGGGTGTACGGGTCGTAGTAGCGTTGTGCACCGAGTGCGAGGCTGAATTTATCAGAAAATTTATAATCAAAGGAGCCGCCATACACCGCACTCTGCATATAGCCCATAGCCCCCACCGAGTGGTATCGCTTGTCGAAATAATACTGCCCGAACGCATTCACGCTCAGGCGGTCGGTCAGTTTAAAGCTGCCATTCACGTATAGCCCGTAATCGTTCCACGCCGAGCGACCCATGTGGTATTTCACGGCGTTGGCGCCAAGCCCAATCGACAGGCGGTCGGTGGGTGTGGCATACAGGCCCAGGCTACCCGTGCCAATGTTGCCCAAAGCGGGATAAGTGGTGTAGCTGCCGCTGCCCACCAGGCTCAGGTTATCGTCGATTCGCATCAGCTCTCCCCCAGCGCTCCAATCGCGGCTAAACGGATTGCCTCTGAAGTTGTAGCGGTTGTCTTGGCGATACACCTGTGGCGTGACGCTCAACTCAGGGGTGGCCTTTAGACTATCGGGGAGGAGCGAAAGTTTGTTGTCGAGCTGGAGTGGCTCTGGGGCCACATAATTGCTGAGATTTGGCGCCACAATGTTGGGAGTGATGATAGAAAACTGAGGCTTGAGCAGCTTGTCAGCGCCCACCACATTCGGAATAGGCGTGGGATTGAAGCGCAAAGCGGTATCGCTCTGAGCAAGAGCACCCAAAGCGAAGCCCACCATCGTGGCTACGAATATCGCAACACGCTTCATCATTTTCACAGTAATTACACTCGCAAAAGTAAGCCAATTTTCCAACAATTCCTACCACAACAAACATAAAAAACTGCAAACAATGTTTCATTTTCAAAAATTCCTTCCCCGAAGAAAACCCATCTTTCACGAATTAAACAAATTAAACGAATTCATATCAGCAACAGAATAATAACCCGAGCCTCTCAAAAATATTAATTCGCTGAATTCGTGAACACTACAATTTCAACAAAAATTCCCGGCTGCTTAAAAATACCTTTACAAAAAATTCTGTATCTTTGCATCAGTATTATTAACATTAAAAGACTATGAAGAAAATCTTATTATTGGCAGCTTTTGCCATGATGGCGATGGCTATGTCGGCACAAGTGATGCTCGATGTCTATGTAAGCGACGACACTCAACCCACCAACTATCGCAACGCGCCTAAAGGCGACATTGTGGGGCAACTGGAAAACGGCGACATGATTTCAGTTGACCGATGTGTGAACGGATGGTTCCGCATTACAGGTTCAGAATACTATAACGGCGAGGGCGACTACACCTATCGATACAAGGGAGAGAAGTGGATTCATTGTTCTGTGGTCACCGTCAGTTGGATGCAAGATGGCAGCGTGAACTTCACATTGCGCGCCACTCCATCGAAGAAAGGCAAAGTGGTGCATAGAGGATACGCCAATAAATGGTTGGACGGAAACAACATCACCCATGTGCTCGATTTCAATAAAAACTGGGTGAAATTGAGTCTGAAAAATGGCAAAACTGGCTGGGTGGAACGCAACCTCGTGTGTGGCAACAGCCTCACCGTGTGCATGTAATCTCCTCCAATCCCCTCTTCTACTCGAAAGAGGCAGGCATCTCACACATAATTCGTGTAATGCTTCGCAAGCGAAGCGGCAAGCCGATGACGCTGAATTCGTGACCCAACCACAAGAATTCGCAATTTTTTAGGCAGTAAAATGATTGTAATTCAAATATTTTCACTAAATTTGCACCCGAAAACTGAAAGGAGGTTGATTCTTAAACCCATCAGACATACAGATAGACTACATATAACCATCTGATTACAGGCACTTTCCGCTTGCCTGCATCGCACTGAAGCCACTCTATGAGAGGGGCGCAGATGGCGATGGAATATTCTGCAGCGGACAATTCATATCATTTTATATATAGGTTGGAGGCTTCGGCCAACAATCCCCCACGGTAGAAAGGCATTACTATGCCCCACACCGCCTTTTGTAGCGGCGCTACATTTGCGCCCAAGGACTCTTGCCGAGTCCACTACAAGCGAAATTTAATAACAAACAATATAATAACAACAATTTAAAACTTTTAGAATTATGATCGTAGTTCCAGTAAAAGAAGGCGAAAACATCGAACGCGCCCTTAAGAAATTCAAACGTAAATATGAAAAGACCGGTATCGTAAAAGAACTTCGTGCCCGTCAACAATTCGACAAGCCATCTGTAATCAACCGCAAGAAAATGGCTAAGGCTGTTTACGTTCAAAAGCTTCACCAAGTAGAAGACTAATCGTCGGATTACAGAACAAAGCATATGGCTGCACGCCCTCTCAAGGGTGTGCAGTTTTTTTTGCCATTTCGGAAATAATCCCTAACTTTGCACCAACAAAACTAACATGTGAGGCTCTCCACACCGGAGATTAAAAGGGAATCAGGTGAGAATCCTGGACAGTCCCGCTGCTGTAAGCTCCCTCGCTTTTGTTCGTTTTCAATTATTACAGCCACTGGAAGTAATCTTCTGTCGCCATCTTCAATTCAAAAGACGACTACATCATTACCGGGAAGGCTTGAAAACGAAGGAGTAAGTCAGAATACCTACCTTATCATGCAGCCTTGTTATGGTTCACGTGGACATGAACCGAGGCCGACAATCAAGAATGATGTAGTCGCAATAAATCGACACTTGTTTTGCCGCGCGCCACAGTGTAGAAAGAATTGCACTGTTCACCGCCAATGTGCTACGCACTCTTGCATGCCCCCCTTTCTTTATAACCACGCGAACTTTTAAAAGTGGATTTATTTTTACAATTAATTATTAACATTTTAAAAGTTCAAAAAAATGAAGAAAATTTACATTCTCCTCACCGCGCTTTTCTGCGCAGCAACTATGGTTGCACAACAAGCACCAAAACATGCACAACCAGTAAGCCACAAGGCTCCTGCCAATGCAGCAACATTCACTTTCAACGACATCCAAAACTGGACTGGCGAAGGTAGCAACAGCGCTGCTCTCGTAATCAAGTGGATGGGCAGCGAATATTCATGGGTATTTGGCTACCACTTCGACGGCGAAAAAACTGGCGCAGACATGGTTATGGACATCGCAGCCAACAATCCCCGCTTTTTCGTGATGGCTGCAAGCACCAACTATGGCAAGACGCTCGGCGGCTTCGGTTGGGATGCAGACAACAATGGCTTCACACTCAACGACAAAGACGGCAATGCGCTGACTCCTGACGAAAACGGTGTCTACAATCTTTCTTCTACCAGCTTCGACGGCTATGTATCGGCAAGCGACGCCGACTTCTGGAACAGTGGCTGGATGCAGGGCTACTGGAGTTACAACCTCTCTACCAACCCTGCCGAAAAAATCAGCTACGCAAGCACTGGCTGCACTGGGCGCAAACTTGCCGACGGATGCTGGGACCTCTGGCTTTATTCTCCATTGCGCGGAGGTTCTAACACATGGGGCGATTTCAAAGCAATTCCCGCAAAAGAAGTGGTGCCTACAGCTGTAGACGACATCCAGACAAGCAAGACTATTGCCAACGTAACTTACAGCAACCTCGCTGGACAAATGAGCGAAAAGCCTTTCAGCGGCGTAAATATCGTTGTTACCACCTACACCGATGGCACTAAGACTGCCGTTAAGTGCATTAAATAATCATTTTAACATTATCATTTTTTTATGAAAAAAGGAATTCTCTCGCTGGCCATAGCCTCTTTGGCTATATGTGCCTTTGCCACAAACTACACCGACGGTGTATTCATCGTGAATGAAGACTGGTTTGGACACAATGCCAGCTCTGTTAACTTCTATTCATTCACCGATGGCGAAATGGTTTACCGCGCTTTCCAGAAAGAAAACCCTGGACGCACACTTGGCAACACCACTCAATATGCCAACAGCGACGCCAACAACATCTATTTCTGCTCTAAGCAGAACTATGGTGAAACAGGCGGACGATTCGATGTGGTCGACGCCAAGACATTGCAGTCGAAGCTTTCTATCGCTCAATTTAGCGAAAGTGGCGACACTCGAGCATGCTATCCATTCAGCGACACCAAAGTGTATGTCGGCACCACAAAAGGCGTGTATGTTGTCAACCCTACCACTGGCGAAACTTCTGGTCCTATCGCTGGCACCAGCGTGAAAGAACCAGGTGCGATGGAACTTGCAGGCGACAAACTCATCGTTTGCGCCCAAAGCAAGGGTGTGTATGTAATCGACACCACTACCGACCAGCTGGAAAAGACCGTCGACGTGAGCACAAGCACTTGCGCCTTGTTTAAAGTGAACGATGAGATTTGGGTGAGCGTGAATAATTGCACTTGGGGCACACCATCTGCCAACAACACCGAACAATTCATCAAGCTCGACGCCTCTACATTTGAGCCAGAAGAACCAACCACCGTGCCTATGGCTTGCCAAAACCCTGCCTGGGCTTGGAAGCAAACCGCTCCTGCTATCGACGAAGCCAACAAGGTGCTCTACTATGCACCTGCCGACGGTGGCAAGTTTATCAGCAAGTATGACATGAATACTGGTGAATTCACCCAAGAATTCATTTCATTGCCCGACGGCGAACAGATGTATGGCAACGTGATTGGTTTTGATGCAGGATATGGAAAAATCGTGGTCGAAACTTTTGAAGGCTATAGCTCACAAAACTACCACCTCCACATCTACAACACCCTTGGCGAAGAAGAAAGCAATATGACCCTCGACGCCAACTACTGGTTCCCTGCAATGGTGATGTTTGCTCCAAAGAGCGTAACACCAACCGATGTAGCCGACATTCAAGGTGCAAAAGTTGTGAAATCACAAATCTACTACAATGCTGCTGGCCAAAGCAGCGCTACCCCATTCAGCGGTCTCAACATTGTGGTCACTGAATACACTGATGGCAGCCATAACGCCATCAAGCAAATGGTGAAGTAATTCTCATCATAGCATATATAGTAACACGAATGGCACCGAACTTAAATTTGTTCGGTGCCATTTTTTACGAAGAAAAAGCATTTGGCCACCACTTCGGCATCCTAATGCACTTTGCGTGTTCACCCATCCAGCTATTTCACCAAAGCTATATGAATAAACAAGGCGGGTGCGCCAAAAGTTTTGACACACCCGCTCATTTGTATGATTAATCGCTTGGATTATTTCACAACCTTAACCGACTTGGTTGAGCCGTCGGTGTAGGTGGTTACCTTCACGTTTACGCCGTCGAATGCAGTGTCGCTAACTTGGCCAGCCACATTCACGTACTTAACAGAAGCCACAGCCTTGTCGTTCACGTCGTTAACACCAGTAGGTTCGCTTTTGTCGCTTACGGTAAACTTGTCCATTGCAAAATATGCAGGAGTGTTCATACCCCATTGGCTGGCATCGGTAGAAGTGAGTGAGAAATAAATCTTATCTACTTCGCCAAGTTCGGTCATGTCGAACCAAGTCCAGTCGGTGAGTGCGTGGAATTTGCCATTGCTGAAACCAGCAAGTTCGATTTCCACGGTCTTCGACTCGTTGCCAAGCTTACCAATAGCCTGCAACTTGAAAGATGCACCTTCTTCCTTCAGACCTTCAGACATAGCATCGCCTTCAAGGCAAGAATAATAAGCGTAAGCGCTCATGTTCACATACATACCCTTAGCCATGTAGGTGTTGTCGTCGTCAAATTCCACACCAGCAAGACCAGGACCCATGAAATCGGGCACATAGGCGAGCATATAAGGAACATTTGGATTAGCAACAACTGCCGACTGGATGTTAGGGTCGATACCGCCACCAGCCATGTTGCCCCATTGGTTGGTCACGAAGTCGGTTTGCTTTGAATTGTCGCCGCACTTCACCACAGTGAATCCATCCCAATATGTGCCGCCATAACTCATACCGCTCATCAAGTGGTAGAAGATGAATGGAGTGTAGTTGAGAATGTACTCGTCTTCATTGTAAGTGTCGCTCCAAATTTGGCCATTTCCCTTTTGAATAAAGTTGATTTCTTCTGGATAAGTAGGAGCACTCAAATCCAAAACGTAGTCGGTTGCCGACATGCTTGTAGCTGCAAAAGCAGCCGCTAAAATTAGTAATGTTTTCTTCATAATTATAAAAATTTAAAAAATAAGTTATTCAAGAATCATATTGATAAGAGCCGTCACATCGCTCACATCCACAGCGCCATTGCTGTCGACGTCGATGGCCACAGGGTTGTAGCCCGCAGGCTTTTCGCCGAGGATGATATTGATAAGCGAGGTAACATCGCTCACATCTTTGGTGCCATTGCCGTCGACATCGCCCACCACCACGGTAGGAGCCTCAGCCTGTGGGTGGAAATCGATGCCGCCGCCCACTTCTGTTGAGGTTTCGCCGAGCCAGCCGCACGTTTGGTTCATTGCATTATACACCTTGATAAAGTGCACCATCGGTAAGTTTACAGGCACGCCACCGGCATCCACTGCCCAGTCGATTTTAAAGCCACGGTTCATTGATTCGGGGTCGTAGCTTGTGCCAGAGTATGGGTCAAAGTCGGGGCGGTTGTCCACATATCCCCAATCTTTACAAAACTGATTCCATCCCACACCTTGCCCACTTACATCAATTGCATTATTGCAGAGTTTTGTACCTGAAAAAGTGAGCGTTTCACCTTCTGACCACTGTGGCCAGTAGCTCTGCGCATGGAATGAATTTTTAGATACATAGCCACTCACACTGTCAGGATTCACGTCGTTGCTGGTCCAACGAATATAGGTGTTGTCGATAATCGATTTATTTACAGGGTCGGGGGTTTTCACTTTGTTTTCATCGGGCTTGTAATAGGTGATAGTGAAATTGTGCTGGGTCTTCGGTGAATTGTATTCACTACCGGCCAATTCATACCACGCATCGTCGGGGATTCCATTCCCATTGGCATCGTAGCTCACCATCACAATTCCTGGCTCGCTACTTCCTGAGCCAACAGAACCTGTGGAGAAAAATCCATTGCCAAAAATTTGGAAGTCATACTCCCCTTTCACATTCACCACTGGATGGTCAAATCCTACCACCACGTAGCCACCAAAACTACCTAAACTCACCATCCCTGGATTATAATTCATCACAATGTCGCCCCAATCATCTTCTTCATAGCGACCACAAATCAATTCTTCTACACGAGATAAAATATCAGCTTTTGTATCACCAGCCTTGTATGCGGGTATAGTGTTCACAAACTGACCTGGAGCAGGAAGAAAATCGTAAACATTTGTGAAAAACGGAGCTTTTTCTGCAAATGCAGAAAAAGATATCATAACAAAAAATAATAACAATAACTTCTTCATATCATCTAAATTTAATGTTCATTTAAGTTTTTGCCCAGAAACACAAAATGCCCAGGGATGTCGCCTGTACGCACGTCCCATTTCTTCACACCGTTCTGCCCGAAGCAGTAGAGGTGACCTGGCGATATGTAATCTTTTGCATCTGTCACATAAATATCTTTCGTGATGGGATTCACGCCAATGGCATAAGGAATCTGGATCAGCTTTTCAGTGCCATCGGTGATGAAATTGCGAGTCACCACCTCCATCTTGTTCACATCCACAATGGCATACGACACTTCGTTGGACATCGACACATTGCTCCACTGTGTCGACACGATATAGAGCAAATCGCCGTCGAGCCAATAGCTGCTCACCGGAATGTCGAGCATCTTCACAAGGCGGTCTTTGCGGGTGTCGTAGGCATACAGACGGCTGGGCACTTCATAGTAGTCGCCACGCGACACCACCCATAGCACACCATGCCTATCAGCCTTGCACAATCCGAGATTGATGGCGATGGGTATGCGACGCTCTTCCTTGAAAGTGGCAATATCGATAACCGAAAGGGTGTTTTCGTAGTTAGGCACCATATATCCACCCGAATTAGCCACATATATCTTGTCGCCCACGATGTCGAGTTGGTCGGGCTGATATCCCACTATGCAGCGGTCCACTTCTTTTAGTGTCGCAGTGTCGATTTTTGCCACATAGCCCAATTGCTTGTAGTTTTCATCAATGCTGACCGGCCCCGCATAGCTTGTAACGTAGGCATAACCCTTATGGAACTTGATAAAACGGCAGTTGGGTATATTGATTTGCCCCTGCTTCTTCACCGTATGCGGGTCGAGCACTTCCACCTTGTTGGAGCAGTTCACCACCACATACATCTTGCTACCGTAGATACCCACATCGTTGCCCACATCGCCCATTTCCTTAGCCACAGTGGGATTGGCCTTTGCATAGATGTTGCGATAGTATTTTCCTTCGCTTGCGTCAAACCAGTCGAGGGTGGATTTGTTTGTATTCATATTTCCCTCACAAAGCATATAGAATCCCTCTACATCGGTGTATTCTGGCTGAGTGGTGGGAACTTCTTCGGGAATGAAAATGATATCCTCGTTTCTGCATCCCGCAAAGGCTACAGAAAGCAATGCCACAAATATGTAGATATATCTTTTCATCAGAAATCAAATTTTAGAATCAGCTTATAGTTGCGTCCCGGCATCGGGAAATTAAGCACCACATCGTAGTATTGGTTGAAGATGTTGTTCACCTCGCCGGAAAGTTTCATGTTCACCTTGCCGATGCGAAAAGCGTAGTTGGCACTAATGTCATGGGTGTACCAGGGTTGCTCGTGGTTGGCAGGGATATTGCTGCTGTTGTGATAGCGTTCGCCCACATAGATAAAACTATAGTTGAGCGAAAACTTTCGCCACACGGCATTCACCGTGGCACTTCCGCTATGCCAGGGAATGTAGGCAATCTGTCCCTTGTAAGTGCCTCCGTCGCCATACTCGCCGGGATTGGAGTAGTCTTGTGCCTTCTGGTAGGTGTAGCTCAGACTCACATCCACCAACACGTCGAGCGGGAAATTGAGGGTGGTGCGTGCAGTCACATCTATACCGCGAATCTTCACCTTGCCGATGTTCATCATCATCCAGCGATACATACCCGTACCCTTAGGCACTGCGATGATTTTATCGGTCACAAGGTTGTAGTAGGCGTCGGCGGTCAAACGAATGCCGCGATAGAAGCCGTGGGTGCGAAGCGTTTGCCACTGCATTCCCACATTATACTGGTCGGCATATTCGGGATTGAGCAGGGCATTGCCGATGTCGGTGTAGTAGAGGTCGTTAAATGTGGGCATACGGAAAATGCGCTTGTAGAACGCGCGCACAAAGAAATCGCGCTCTGCCAAAGGCTGATAACTGAAGAACACAGCAGGTGTGAACTTATGAATGAATTGGCTGTGGTATGCCACCACCTTGTCGCCTGAGCGCGATGAATGACGGTCGTTCACCATCGTGTAGAGCACCGAGGCTTGCACTTTGAAGCGCTGATAGGTGTAGGCCGAAGCCAATGCTGTGAGCAAGGTGTGGCGCGTGGGATAAGAGAAGTTGGCCAATGTGGAATTCAGGTAATTCCATTTATAATCCACCGAAAGGTTGGCCTCCCAGTTGTCGATAATTTTCAGTTTATTGGCTGCCGACACATAGATTTCATCTTGCCAGAATTTGTTGTCAAGATACATCAGCGTGGTGTCGGGATTCAGGTATCGCATATAGTCGCGCGCATACTTAGCATTGAGCATAAAGTCGTAGCGCTCTGAAAATTGCTTCTTGAATGTGCCCTGGGTGAAAAAGTTGCGGTCCCACTGGCGCTGCGAACTCATCCACACATTGTTCACGATGGCACCGGGAATGCCACGTTCGCTATCGTAGTAGTAAAACTTGAGATTCCAAACGCCACTCGGAATGTTACCGAACAAGCCACCTTCGACGCGAAGCGCCATTACATCGCCATTTTTACGCACAGCTGTGGTATCCCACGCAAGGGTGCCGTCGCTGAATTTCTTGCGATAGCGGAAATGGTATTGGCCGGTGGCATAGGTGTACTCGGTATTGAGATTCATGCTCAACTGCTTGGTGAAGCGGTGCTCCCATCGAATTGAGGGGTTCGCAAGGCCAAATGAGCCTGTGCGGAAAGTGACATTGAAGTTGTCGTTTTTCTCGCCCTCAAATCGTGGATGATGCGTGCGGATGTAGACTGTGCCCGCCGATCCGAAGTCGCGCGCAGGCTGAAAAATTTCGCTCTTCTGACCATTGTAAAGCGAAATTTCGTCGATATTGTCGAGTGAGAATTTTCCGAGGTCAATTTGTCCGTTTTGTGCATTGCCCAACTGAATGCCATCGTAGAACACGCCCATGTGGTTGGAGCCCATAGAGCGAATGTCGATGGTCTTCACGCCGCCCACACCGCCGTAGTCCTTAATCTGTACACCCGAAAAATAGCGAATCGCATCGGCCACACTATGGCTGTTAAGGCCTTCAAGGCGCTTGCCGCTGAGCGTTTGGGCAGGTATCACCTCCTGATAAGGCTTCTTGGCGTAAACTACCACATTCTCAAGATATTGCATAGAGTCAAGCCGTGACAGGCGCGCACTATCTTTGTACTGGGCCATTGAGGTGACAGCACAGCACAGCATGCACATGAATATGAGTAATGTCTTCAACATAGAACGAACGGGTCTCTAACTAAGAAGCATCAGGGACAAGTCTCCTACTGCTTCATATTTGGCAGGTCTTCTGACTTACTTCCTCCCACAGTATTCTGCCCCATCCTTCCCACCTTTCGGCAGTGAACGGGCATCGGGATATTGCTACGGAAGCTTACAGCAGCACCGTCTGTTCAGGATTTTCACCTGATTCCCTTTTCATCGCGGCCTTCACTGGCCACGACACCAAATTGATAATGCAAAGTTACTAATATTTTCTCACATTTCTCTCATCCACACTTGGTTTTTCACATGTTTAAGTTCACTCACAAGCATCTGCTATTGTTTGATTGCAATCAACCTTTTTCATAGCCTTCATAATAGTAGCTTTGCTCAATGCCCTTGATGATAATTTCCCGATTATCAATATCAGATGTAAGAGCACCTTGAATAAGCACTCGTAATTCAAGGTCATTTATGGGACTGCGTTCCATAGCATTGAGGTAATCTCTACGGTCAATGTTCTGCCAATCTACAACCTTATTAAGCGCACGGCGCAACATCAAATCAAGCCATATTCGTGTAGACCTGCCATTCCCCTCCATGAAAGGATGGCAAATGTTCATTTCCACATACTTTGCTACAATCTCATCAAAAGTATCTTCGGGCATCAGCTCCACAGCCTTCAAACTCTGTTCCAAATAGAGAATTGGGGCAAATCGAAAACCGCCTTTCGAAATATTCTGCTTGCGTATTTCACCAGCAAAATCATAAAGCCCCACAAACAAAGCACGATGTATTTGTAGAAGACCATTCGTAGTCCCGACTTCTATTTCGTTAATTTTTCCAGAAGTAAATAATTCGCGCGCCTGTTGCAGGCTTTGAGTATCAATTTCATGTGTAGTCATCTGCCTTTCTTATAAGCTTTTATCCTGTTTGTACAAAGTCGAACATCTGTCACTATTAAAAGCAACCCAGCCCAATATCATTTCCAATCCCAAAGTTAGTAATATTTTCCCATATCCCCCCATCTACGCCACAACAAAAAACACACTCCGAACTACTTTTCAAGTCAAAATAGTGCAGAGTGTGCTTGTTTCGAAAAAATCAGCGGCTCTCAATATGAATCACGTATTCACGAATTTCATCGTCAAAGTCCTGCTTACTGTCCCGTGCCCAGTAGTCTGACACAATACGGTCGCATTCAGCAATCACGCCTGCGTTTTCAATGCAGAAATCGGGAGAAAACCGTTCTCTCATAGCATTATACGCCTTTCTCAAACCCAAGTCGGCAAGTGAAATCTTCACGATAGAAAAAGTTGCAATTTTCACTTCTTTCATAAATCGATTTTGCGAAGTGGTGATATGCAACGGCACGCCATCCTTAAAACTGTTCAAAGTTCCTGAAACACATGTGAATTTCTGATTTGCAAAACTGAAATCGTAGGGTTCGCCTTCTGCTCCTTCGCGATAATCTCCTTTGAGCAAACTGTCTTCTATATATCGGCGATACAGTTCTCGCCCGATATACCGGACAATCTCATTAGTTCTCTTCTGTCCTGCTCCTTGTGATTCCTCTTCATTTTTTTCTTCTCCGTCCCTATCTTTTGATAGACGAGCATTCAATTCTTCAGGGTTATTAATCCCTTTGCTTTTCAACATCTCTATCATTTCAAACTCATTTTCTGACACATCTTTTGGGTCAAAGAAATTCAGACGTTTACAAAACTCATTGAGAGCATCAATGTCGTCACTGGTATAGCAATCTCTAAAATCTTGCTTCTTTACTTCATGAGGCAGTTTACCATCTTCTTCGTCACCGATGAATACCCAAGGTTTCTCTTTCAAGTAAAGAAATAGCGAAGAATCATAAATACAGTCGTCAACCTTAAGATTTCTCCCATGCCAAACTTTATATTCAAAATGCATCTTAAAATGCACCAATATGTTTTTAATCCCAAATTTCTTAATCGAATCCCAAAGAAGAAGAGAAGTTCGTTTCGTAAACACAGCCTCATCCAAACCATCAATAAAAAAATCCTCCAACTTATTTGTTTCCCTGTACTTATAGCCCGTTTTCTCGTAGATGCACTTCACCATATTTTGATGTTGTCTATATTCTAATTGACTGGTCAAGCCAGTTACACCGCGAAAGACTCTTAGTTCTCGTGAGAATTTTAATTCTTCCAAAAAAGTCAATAAGTCACAAGAAGAACATATTTTTGTATAAAAACCTAAATCCACCAAAGGCTTTTCAGCATTTTTTGAGAAATATTCCTCCATCGCCTCTGTATATTCATACATATTATTCCATTCACGATACATGCCATCTAAGCATCTGAATTTCCAATATTTCTTTAATGTCACACAAATTTTCCTACGATTATCTTCTGATGCCGATTTCCAATAACCAACCACCCATTCCATATCCTTAGCGGCTTCATTATCGGTAATTCCGTGTGTATCATCAGAATATTTAGGGCATAGCTCGTTCTCCAACAACCGCTGATAATCTGGCGCAACAATCCCTATTTTTTCGCAAAAATCACGATGCGATTCGAAAAATTGCTCATCTACAAAATCCACATCAAATTCCGTTTTAAAATCTCTGGACGGCGCATAAACATTCATTTCACCACTTGACCTGAAAGCTGAAGTCCACGAGCCATCTGCCCTTTTAATAATATCGGAATGTTTAAACAACTGTGTTTTATCACTATTTATTATGGATGAAAACAACTCTGAAATCCATGCTGATTTTTGATTCTGCATAAAATCTCCAGAAATCTTTTCTGCAATTGCATCCCACTGCAATTCCAATACGCCGAACTCTTTTTTCAAAAAATCTCTTGAAATTTGATTGTGGCGAGGAAGAAGATGCAACTTCTCATCAAATAGAGCGCACAACTGACTTGAAGAAAAGGCTTTATATACATTCTCTTCTGCCAGCACACAGTCTTTAACATTCACATACTTATCTTCTTTTGAAAGCAAAACCTTGTCATTTCGAATCAATTCACGAAAAGAGTCAAAAAACATTTTCTTATCTTCTCGATTACGACCATACCCAAAACCAAAATGCCAAAAATCTTCAAAAAGCTTAAGATATCTTTCAAATAAAAGCCAATTAAACAACGTGCTTTTTTCTTCCTTATCAAACTTACACATCATCTTGAGTGAGTCAGCAAACAAATTAGCCAACTCCTGGTGGAAGAAGTCATTCACATCGTCGCCTTCTTTCAGATTTCCACGATTATCGGAGAGCAGGAATGGAGCATGCGCTACAAAATTCAATCCGTAGCTATCTTTTGTTGGAAAAAAGCAATAAATATTGGGGGACACATCTTTCACAATGCTCCTACTCTGCATATAGAAACCAAGAGAAATCTCATATTTTTCTTTATGCATTTTCACATCTCTTGAAAACATCAAAAGCCTCTTCTTTTCCTCATTATTCACAATCTCCACCACCTCACACTTCAGATTTGAAGTTTTGGCTTTCTCTTTCCGAGTGGTTTTAAACGTGTGGCTCTCATCTTTAAACTCCCAATTTATGCGCTTAATTATATTTAAAAACAATGTTGGATTTTCAAGTCCCTGAAGTTTTTCGAGAATCTCTGACACAGCTTTTTTTCTTTCTTTCTGCCTGAATTTCAATACAAACACAGTTTCCCCTTTCTCGCGAGATGGATAGTCTTCTTCAATCCAAACGGGAACGATAGTGTTTTCAATTTTAAAGCATAAATTATCGTCGTAGATTTCCGGAGCGTCGGTGTAATGAAACACCGATTTAAAACCTAATCCAAATTTACCGATAGTGGGTTGCTTACTCTCCTGTTTTCCTGATTTTGCTGGTATAGCGGTAATTGCATTCACGTCGCCCAAAGGCCTCATGGAATTCCCGTTCTCATCTATATCAGAAATAGAAAAACGCTTTTTCCCATTGTGACGAAACACCAATTTATCGTCATAAAGTTCGAAATAAGCTTTAGATGCTTGGGCATCATCAGCATTTTGGATCAATTCCCACACAAAATGCGCCACATCGGAATACTTGTCGTGTGTTCCCTGAATTGTGCCTCGCATATCGTCATTATCCAACGCGCGAAATTGTTCCGAACGCATCTTGTTCAATTTGTCAAATTTCATTTTGTTTTCCATAATTCTTCATTTTTATTGTCAATTAATAAGTTTGTCATTTTTTCTCTCAAAAAAAATCTGTAGAATTATTTCTTCATATTTCCACGATTTTCTACGCAGAAATAATCCCGTAGAATTTTGGGGGAAATATCACGAAGAAATATCACGAGAAAAACTGTGGTTGCTGAAAACTTTCAGATAAATTCTATCAGAATTTTTTCTCGTAAAAAACAGAAAATTTTCTCCGGAAAAAATTTCCAGAGAATTTTCCGGAAATTTTCTCAGAGAAAATTTAAAATAAAATTTTCAGGTTTTTTTTGGGAAATTCTGAAAATTTGGGCGTAAAAAAAGCCGCCTGGGAAATAAATTTTCACCAAACGGCTTGATATTTAGAGTAAATAGTACTCTTTCTTACTTGAGGAACTCAGACTGGCCTACGAGGTCTTCAGCGAGAGCATCTGAAAGACCAGCACGAGCGAAATCTTCCTTGTCACCTACCATTACAGATTGCAATTCACGCATACCTGTACCGGCTGGGATGAGGTGACCGCAGATTACATTTTCCTTCATACCTTCCAAGTGGTCAACCTTGCCCTTGATAGCGGCTTCGTTGATTACCTTGGTGGTTTCCTGGAATGATGCAGCACTCATGAAGCTTGAAGTTTGGAGTGCAGCGCGAGTGATACCTTGCAGAATCTGTTCAGATGTTGCAGGCAATGCTTCACGCACCACTACTTGCTTCATATCGCGACGCTTGAGGGCAGAGTTGATATCACGAAGCTTGCGAGCTGTGATGATCTGACCATTTTGAACTTCTTGGCTGTCGCCGGCATCGACAACAACCTTCTTGCCCCAAATGCGGTCGTTCTCTTCCATAAAGTCGCGCTTGTCCACGATTTGCAATTCAAGGAAGCGAGTATCACCTGGTTCAAGAATTGTTACCTTACGCATCATCTGACGCACGATAACCTCGAAGTGCTTGTCGTTGATACCTACACCTTGTGAGCGGTACACGTCTTGAACTTCGTTTACGATATATTCTTGAACGGCTGTTGGACCCATGATGCGGAGAATATCTGAAGGAGTGGTTGCACCATCAGAAAGTGGAGTACCGGCACGAACAAAGTCGTCTTGTTGTACAAGAATTTGCTTTGACAGTGGAACGAGGTACTTCTTTTCTTCACCCAGACGGCTGGTAACCTTGATTTCGCGGTTACCACGCTTGATCTTGCCTAATTCAACGACACCGTCGATTTCGCTGACCACTGCTGGGTTAGATGGGTTACGTGCTTCGAACAATTCGGTCACACGTGGCAGACCACCGGTGATATCGCCGGCACCACCACCTGAAGAACGAGGAATCTTAACGAATACTTCACCTGCGCTCAACTGTTCGCCTTCATCACACATCAAGTGTGCGCCTACAGGCAATGAGTAGGTTTTCGATACTTCGCCATTTTCATCGATAAACAATGCTTCAGGAATCTTGGTACGGTCCTTAGATTCGATGATAATCTTTTCGCTGTTACCAGAGGTTTCGTCAACTTCTACGCGGTAGGTAACGCCTTCCACGAGGTTGTTGAACTTCAAAGTACCACTTACTTCGCTGACGATTACGGCGTTGAATGGGTCCCATGTGTTGATCACATCACCCTTCTTCACAGTGTCGCCATTCTTGAAGAACAATTTAGAACCGTAAGGGATGTTGGCAGTGGTGAGCACCATGTCGGTGTTCAAGTCCACAATCTTGAGTTCAGCCATACGACCGATTACTACGTCTACGCCATCCTTGTCCTTTACAGTACGCAATTCGTCGATTTCAAGACGGCCATCGTACTTAGAAGCGAGGCTACTTACAGCAGCAATGTTGCTTGCAACACCACCGACGTGGAAGGTACGCAGAGTAAGCTGAGTACCAGGCTCACCGATTGATTGTGCTGCAATCACGCCCACTGCTTCACCCTTCTGTACCATGCGGTGAGTAGCAAGGTTGCGGCCGTAGCACTTAGCACATACGCCACGCTTTGCTTCACAGGTGAGCACTGAACGAATTTCAACATATTCGATAGGAAGTTCGTTGATAAGGTTTGCAGCCTTATCGCTGATTTCTTCACCACTCTTCACGATCACGTTCTTGGTAGTTGGGTCGATGACATCATGCACTGATACACGACCTACGATACGAGAACCGAGGGTTGCAACCACGTTGTCGTTCTTCTTCACTTCGCGGCAAATCAAGCCACGGAGAGTGCCACAGTCTTGTTCGTTGATAACAACGTCGTGGGCAACGTCGACCAGACGACGGGTCAAATAACCTGCATCGGCGGTCTTCAACGCGGTATCCGCAAGACCCTTACGAGCACCGTGAGTAGAGATGAAGTACTCGAGCACGCTCAAGCCTTCCTTAAAGTTCGCGAGAATTGGGTTTTCAATGGTTTGTTGACCACCTTCAACACCTGACTTCTGAGGCTTAGCCATCAGACCACGCATACCTGAGAGCTGACGAATCTGGTCGCGAGAACCACGAGCACCAGAGTCAAGCATCATGTACACAGAGTTGAAGCCTTGCTTGTCGGCAGAAATCTGTTCGATAAGCATCTTGGTAAGGCGGTTGTTCACATTGGTCCAAATGTCGATTACCTGGTTGTAACGTTCGTTGTTGGTGATGAAACCCATATTGTAGTTGGCCATCACTTCTTCTACTTGAGCGTCACCTTCCTTGATGATGTCGGCCTTTTCAGAAGGCACGAGCACGTCGGTGAGGTTGAACGACAGACCGCCCTTGAATGCCATGTAATAACCCATGTTCTTCACATCGTCGAGGAACTGAGCAGAGCGTGGCACACCACACTTGCGAATCACGGCGGTAATGATCTTCTTCAAGCTCTTCTTTGACACGAGTTCGTTGATGTAACCCATTTCATAAGGCACGAAGTTGTTGAACAATACACGACCGAGACAGGTATCCTTCACGATACGCGATACTGGATTGCCATTTTCGTCTGGCTCTTCCACGCGAATCGAAACGATAGCGTTCATCGACACTTTGCCTTCGTTGAAGGCGATTTGTGCTTCTTCAGCACTATAGAATACGAGGCCTTCACCCTTGTCGCCCTTGCGGAGCTTGGTGATGTAGTAAAGACCCAGTACCATATCTTGAGATGGTACGGTGATAGGTTCACCGTTTGCAGGGTTGAGGATGTTGTGTGGCTCAAGCATCAGCATTTGAGCTTCAACAACTGCCTCGTTGCCCAATGGCAAGTGCACAGCCATCTGGTCACCGTCGAAGTCGGCGTTGAATGCCGTACATGCGAGTGGGTGGAGTTGGATTGCCTTACCTTCGATAAGCTTAGGCTGGAATGCCTGGATACCGAGGCGGTGCAATGTTGGTGCACGGTTGAGGAGCACTGGGTGACCCTTCATCACATTTTCAAGAATATCCCAAACCACTGGTTCCTTGCGGTCGACAATCTTCTTCGCGCTCTTCACTGTTTTCACAATGCCGCGTTCGATGAGCTTGCGGATAACGAATGGTTTGTAGAGCTCTGCAGCCATGTCCTTAGGAATACCGCATTCACCCATCTTCAATTCAGGACCTACAACGATTACCGAACGTGCAGAATAGTCTACACGCTTACCGAGGAGGTTCTGACGGAAACGACCTTGCTTACCCTTGAGGCTATCGCTGAGAGATTTGAGTGGGCGATTAGCTTCGCTCTTCACTGCGCTGCTCTTGCGAGAGTTGTCGAGCAATGAGTCGACAGCTTCTTGAAGCATACGCTTTTCGTTGCGGAGAATCACTTCTGGAGCCTTGATTTCGATAAGGCGTTTCAGACGGTTGTTACGGATAATCACACGACGGTAGAGGTCGTTGAGGTCACTGGTAGCGAAACGGCCGCCATCCAGTGGCACGAGTGGGCGCAATTCGGGTGGAATTACAGGCACCACGCGGAGTACCATCCATTCAGGACGGTTCAAGTTCTTGCTTTCGCGGAACGATTCCACTACCTGCAAGCGTTTCAAAGCCTCTGTCTTGCGTTGTTGTGAATTTTCCTTTCCGGCTTGGTCGCGGAGAGAGTAAGATAATGAATCGAGGTCGAGGTCTACGAGCAAGTCATAAACTGCTTCAGCACCCATCTTGGCAACGAACTTGTTAGGATCGTTGTCTTCGAGCAAGTCATTATCCTTTGGAAGCGATGCGCGGATGCTCAAGTATTCGTCTTCGGTGAGCAAATCGAGCTTCTTCACTTCCTTATCATTCAATACCACGCCTTGGCCTGGTTTGATTACAATGTAACGCTCATAGTAGATAACTGCATCAAGTTTCTTTGTAGCCACACCAAGCAGATAACCAATCTTGTTAGGTAATGAGCGGAAATACCAGATATGTGCCACAGGCACAACGAGCTGGATGTGGCCGCTACGCTCGCGACGCACTTTCTTCTCTGTTACCTCAACACCGCATCGGTCGCACACGATACCCTTGTAGCGAATGCGCTTGTACTTTCCGCAGTGGCATTCATAGTCCTTTACTGGACCGAAAATGCGCTCGCAGAACAGGCCGTCGCGTTCAGGCTTGTACGTACGGTAGTTGATGGTCTCAGGCTTGAGCACTTCACCGTATGAGTTCTCCAGAATCTCATCAGGAGAAGCGAGGCTAATCGAAATCTTCGAAAAGTTACTCTTTATCTTATTGTCTTTTCTAAAAGCCATTATGATGATTTGTTATGAGAGACGTTATTAATCAAGTTTCACACTTAAGCACAAGCCACGCAATTCGTGCAAGAGCACATTGAGTGACTCTGGAATACCTGGATTTGGCATCGCATCGCCCTTGACGATGGCTTCGTAAGCCTTGCTGCGGCCCACCACATCGTCACTCTTGACGGTGAGGATTTCTTGCAGCACGTGAGAAGCACCGAAGGCCTCGATTGCCCAAACTTCCATTTCACCGAAACGCTGACCACCGAATTGTGCTTTACCACCGAGTGGTTGTTGAGTGATGAGTGAGTAAGGACCAATCGAACGAGCGTGCATCTTGTCTTCAACCATATGGCCGAGTTTCAAGAAGTAGGTAACACCAACTGTTGCTTTTTGGTCGAATGGTTCACCAGTTGCACCATCGTAGAGCTGGGTGCTACCGCTTCGTGGCAGACCAGCCTTGTCGGTCCATTCGTCGAGGTCTTCAAGTTGTGCACCGTCGAAGATTGGGGTGGCAAATTTCACACCAAGTTCGCGACCAGCCCAACCGAGTACGGCTTCGAAAATCTGACCGAGGTTCATACGAGAAGGCACACCAAGTGGGTTCAATACCAAGTCGACAGGAGTACCGTCGGCAAGGAATGGCATATCTTCCTGGCGAACAACGCGAGAAACGATACCCTTGTTACCGTGGCGACCCGCCATCTTATCACCGACACCGATTTTACGCTTCTTAGCCACGTAAACCTTAGCCATCTGCATAATGCCTGATGGGAGTTCGTCGCCAATTGAGTAGTCGAATTTCTTACGACGGAGTTCGGTTTCGATTGATTTGCTCTTGCGCAAGTAGTTCATCACGCAAGCACGAATCATATCGTTGGTGTGTACGTCGGAAGTCCACTTGCTCAAGTTCACTGATTCATAATCAAGACTTTCGAGCATCGACTTAGCGAATGGGCTTCCGGCAGGAATAATATCTGTATCCACATAGTCCATGACACCTTCCGATGTCTTGTCCTTTGTGAGTGTGAGCAACTTGTCGATAAGCTGAGCCTTCAGTTCATCTTGCTTAGCTTGCGACTCTGCTTCCATTTTTTCCAATTCAGGATCGCCACCGCGGCTGCGGGTGCGCTTCTTCATGGCGCGAGTAAACAAGCGAGTGCCGATGATCACACCCTTCAACGATGGGTTGGCCTTCAATGAAGCATCCTTCACGTCGCCAGCCTTGTCGCCGAAGATGGCACGAAGCAGCTTTTCTTCTGGAGTTGGGTCGCTCTCACCCTTAGGGGTGATTTTACCAATCATAATATCACCTGGGCGGATATGAGCACCCACACGGATAATACCACGTTCGTCGAGGTCCTTAGTGGCTTCCTCGCTCACGTTAGGAATATCGTTGGTGAGTTCTTCCATACCACGCTTAGTTTCGCGCACTTCGAGGGTGTATTCGTCAACGTGCACACTGGTGAGGATATCCTCGCGAACCACGCGTTCGTTGAGCACAATAGCATCTTCATAGTTGTACCCCTTCCAAGGCATGTAAGCCACCTTAAGGTTGCGGCCCAATGCGAGTTCGCCGTCCTCAGTTGAATAACCTTCGGTGAGGATGTCGCCTGCATTCACTCTCTGACCGCGCTCGCAAATAGGACGCAAGTCGATAGTGGTGCTTTGGTTGGTCTTGCGGAACTTAGGCAAGTGATATTCTACTACAGGCTCGTCGAAGCTTACGAAAGCTTCTTCTTCAGTCTGGTCGTAGCGGATGCGGATCACATCTGCGTCCACATATTCGATAACGCCGGCGCCAACAGCCTGAATTTGAGTACGGCTGTCGTAAGCAAGGCGTTTTTCAATACCCGTACCCACAATAGGAGCTTCGCTGCGCAGCAGAGGCACTGCCTGGCGCATCATGTTGGCACCCATCAAGGCACGGTTAGCATCGTCGTGCTCGAGGAATGGAATCATCGCAGCAGCGATAGATGCAATCTGTTGAGGAGAAACGTCCATCAATTCCACTTGGTCAGGAGCCACAACAGGGAAATCGGCTTCAAGACGAGCCTTCACCTTGTTGCGAACGAAAGTACCATCGTCGTTCAATGGAGCATTACCTTGAGCGATAATCTTACCTTCTTCACTTTCTGCAGTGAGATAAACGATTTCATCATTATTTAAGTTGACCTTAGAGTCCTTCACCTCGCGGTAAGGAGTTTCGATAAAGCCGAGCTTATTAATCTTTGCGTAGATACAGAGCGAAGAAATCAAACCAATGTTTGGACCTTCAGGAGTTTCGATTGGGCAGAGACGGCCATAGTGAGTATAGTGTACGTCACGCACCTCGAAACCTGCACGCTCACGCGACAGACCACCAGGACCAAGAGCCGACATACGGCGCTTGTTAGTGATTTCTGCCAGAGGGTTGGTCTGGTCCATGAATTGTGACAACGCATTCGTACCGAAGAATGTGTTGATTACCGACGAAATAGTCTTGGCATTAATCAAGTCCATTGGTGTGAACACTTCGTTGTCGCGCACATTCATGCGTTCGCGAATAGTGCGGGCCATACGTGCCAAACCTACGCCGAATTGGTTGTAAAGCTGTTCGCCTACAGTGCGCACACGACGGTTGCTCAAGTGGTCGATATCATCCACATCAGTCTTGCTGTTGATCAAGCCGATGAGATACTTGATAATTTCAATGATATCGTTGTTGGTGAGCACGCGTACAGAATCGTCGGTGTCCAAACCGAGCTTCTTGTTGATACGGAAGCGACCTACATCGCCCAAATCGTAACGCTTGTCGCTGAAGAAAAGATTTTGAATCAATTCGCGAGCAGAAGTATCGTCTGCAGGGTCAGCGTTACGCATCTGACGGTAGATGTAAGTGATAGCTTCCTTTTCAGTGCTACATGTATCTTTGCTGAGGGTGTTGAAAATGATTTGGTAATCACTTGTGTTCACATCCTCTTTATGGAGCAAAATCACGCTTGTACCGCTTTCGAGAATCTTGGCAGCAACTTCTTCTGTCAATTCTTCGTCGCGGTCAACAAGCACTTCATTACGCTCAATTGAAACCACTTCACCGGTGTCTTCGTCAACGAAGTCCTCGTTCCATGAATTCAAGATGCGGGCAGCGAGCTTGCGACCCACAGCCTTCTTGAGGTTAGTCTTGTTTACTTTGAGTTCTTCGGCCAGACCGAAAATCTTAATGATGTCGTTATCTGATTCAAGACCGATTGCGCGCAACAGAGTAGTCACAGGCAATTTCTTCTTACGGTCGATGTAAGCGTACATCACATTGTTGATATCGGTGGCAAATTCAATCCATGATCCACGGAATGGGATGATGCGAGCCGAATAGAGTTTTGTACCATTTGCGTGTGTGCTCTGTCCGAAGAACACACCTGGTGAACGGTGAAGCTGAGAAACTACAACACGTTCTGCTCCATTGATAATGAACGTACCCTTATCGGTCATGTAAGGGATAGTACCGAGATAAACATCTTGTACTGCGGTAGCGAAATCCTCATGATCAGGGTCGGTACAATAGAGCTTAAGTTTGGCCTTTAAAGGCACACAATATGTGAGACCACGATCGAAACACTCGTCGATAGTATAGCGAGGTGGATCGATGTAGTAGTCAAGGAATTCCAACACAAAGTTGTTTCGGGTATCCGCAATTGGGAAATTTTCCGAAAACACCTTATAGAGTCCCTCGTTTTTTCTCTTCTCAGTTGGTGTATCTAATTGCAGAAAATCTCTGAAAGATTGTAATTGCACCTCAAGAAAATCCGGATATGGATATGGGTTCTTGACACGTGCAAAATTTACTCGTGGGTTTTTGGAAACTGACATTGAAAAATTAATTAAGTGAACTCAAAATTTTAATATGACACAAAAAGGTTAAGAATCATCGTTTTAAGAAGATTCTTAACCTAAACACCTGATATTCAGGCGATATTATTTAAGTTCAACTTCAGCTCCGAGTTCTTCGAGTTGCTTCTTGAGAGCTTCAGCTTCGTCCTTAGCAGCACCTTCCTTAACAGGCTTAGGAGCGCCGTCAACGAGGTCCTTAGCGTCCTTCAAGCCGAGACCTGTAAGTTCCTTAACCAATTTGATAACTTTGAGCTTTTCAGCACCTGGAGCCTTAAGAATTACGTCGAAAGAAGACTTTTCTTCTTCAGCAGCAGCACCACCAGCTGCAGGACCAGCAGCAACAGCAACAGCTGCAGCAGCAGGTTCGATACCATATTCGTCTTTAAGAATTTGAGCGAGTTCGTTTACTTCCTTAACTGTGAGGTTAACAAGTTGCTCAGCAAAAGCTTTTAAATCTGCCATTTTTGTATGATTTAATTGTTGTTATTTTTTTATTATTCTTTGTTTGATAATGTTTCGAGAATTCCGTGGAGCTTGTTACCACCTGATTGCAAAGCAGAAACAACATTCTTCGCTGGAGATTGAAGCAATGCCACAACGTCGGCGATGAGTTCGTTCTTGCTCTTGATAGCAACCAAAGTATCGAGTTGGTCAGCGCCCATGTAAACAGTTTCTTCAACGAAAGCTGCCTTCAAAGCTGGCTGAGTCTCTTTCTTCTGACGGAAATCTTTTAAAAGTTTAGCTGGAGCGTTACCAGTGTTGCTCAACATGAGCGTGGTATTTCCAACCAGTGCAGGATAAAGGCCACTGTAATCGAGGTCAGATGCCTCCATAGCCTTCTTCAACAAGGTGTTCTTAACAACCAACATCTTCACGTCAGCCTTATACGCAGCACGACGCAAATCAGTGGTGCGCTCTGCATTCAAACCGGTAGTTTCGGTCAAATACACACAGCTGTATGATGCAAGGGTCTCCTTGATCTTTTCGATTAATAATGCTTTATCTTCCTTCTTCATTTTTTCTTCAAATTTAAAAATTAAGCATCAATTGATTTTGTATCAACCTTGATACCAGGACTCATGGTGCTTGAAAGATAAACGCTCTTGATATAGGTTCCCTTGGCGGTGCTTGGTTTGAGCTTAATCAAGGTGTTGATAAATGCCTGAGCATTTTCCTTGATTTGTTCAGCACTAAACGACACTTTACCAATTGAAGTGTGTACTATACCTTTCTTATCAACCTTAAAGTCGATCTTACCTTGTTTTACTTCTTTAACAGCCTTTGCAACATCTTGGGTTACGGTACCGCTCTTAGGGTTAGGCATGAGGCCACGAGGACCAAGCACACGACCCAAAGGACCGAGTTTACCCATATTTTGAGGCTGAGTGATAATCACATCAACATCGGTCCAACCACCTTTGATCTTTTCGATATATTCATCGAGACCAACGTAGTCAGCACCGGCTTCCTTAGCTTCGGCTTCCTTGTCTGCGGTACAGAGTACCAACACACGAACGGTCTTACCAGTACCGTGAGGCAGTGAAACCACGCCACGAATATTCTGGTCAGCCTTACGAGGATCAACACCAAGACGTACATCGATATCAGCTGAAGCATCAAACTTTGTAAAAGTAACTTCCTTCATCAAAGCAGCAGCTTCTGAAAGGGTGTAAGATTTCCCAGCTTCAATCTTCTCTTTGGCAATCTTTTGATTTTTTGTAAGTTTACTCATTGTCAATCGAAGTTTTTAAACGTTTTCAGGGAATTCGCCCTTAACTGTAATACCCATACTTCTTGCTGTTCCAGCGACCATACGCATCGCCGAGGCTACAGTAAAACAGTTCAAATCAGGCATCTTGTCTTCTGCAATTTCCTTAACCTGGTCCCAAGTAACTGAAGCAACTTTCTTACGGTTAGGTTCACCTGAACCGCTCTTCACCTTAGCAGCATCGAGAAGTTGAACAGGAACTGGAGATGTCTTAACAACGAAGTCGAAGCTCTTGTCGCTGTAGTACGAAATCACTACAGGCAACACCTTACCAGCCTTAGCTTGGGTGCGGGCGTTGAATTGCTTGCAAAACTCCATGATGTTAATACCCTTAGAACCCAAAGCAGGGCCTACTGGTGGTGAAGGGTTTGCTGCTCCACCTTTAATCTGTAATTTGATCTGTCCAGCAATTTCTTTAGCCATTGTTCTTAATTAATTGTTTTTTTATTGAGTTAAAAAACAAGTGCGAAAGCTGCAACTCGTAACATAATTTGCAACTATTCGCGCTCTACTTGCGAATTATCCAACTCCAATGGAGTGCGACGGCCAAACACCTTAACCGCAACCTTGAGCTTGCGGCGCTCGCGGTTCACCTCTTCAATTTCACCAGAGAAACCATTGAAAGGACCAAATGTCACCTTCACTGTTTCGCCAACGATGAAATCGTTTGGTACAGAATCTTCAACCTGGGTAGGATCAGATTCAGCCACACCTATCATGCGTGCAATTTGTTCTTCTGGAATTGGCTCAGGCTTTTTACCGCCTTCGCGTTCGCGAACAAAATTCACCACATTGGTAGTGTTCACCATCATATCTTCAACACCTTCAGCAAAAGACACCTTCACATACACATAACCGGAGAAGAGGACCTTTTCTTTCAAGACCTTCTTTCCAGCACGGGTGATATACACCTTTTCTGTTGGAACCAACACTTGCTCGAGATTTTCTTTAAGATTATCATAGATAGTGCAAGCTTTTTCAAAAGCCTCCTTTACCTTGAGCTCTTTACCCGAAATTACGCGAAGTACGTACCAGTTTTTGTTTCCTTCAGCCATTGTGAATGTAACTGTTCTAAAATTCTTTAGTTGTTGAAAATTTTAATTGAGTAATTCTACTTTCTCGATCTCTCGCCTGTTCCATCTGGGAGAAGTAGTCGGAACCGGCATTTAGGAAGTCATTAGAGACCGTAAATAAAGTCCATCACCAAATCGAACACCTTGTCAATCGCAAAAATCACAATCGCTATGAGTATGGAAGCTACCATAACGATTACAGTGCTATTGGCAAGATCCTTCTTGGAGGGCCAAGACACTTTATGAACTAATTCATTGTAGCTGTCTTGTAAATCCGTAAGTATTTTAAAATTTGCCATATTGTTTCAAAAATTAGCACGGGAAGTAAGACTCGAACTCACGACCTACGGTTTTGGAGACCGTCGTTCTACCAACTGAACTATTCCCGTGTATAAAAAGGCCCCACCTCATAAGCGAGGCCTTTTTTAGATATTTTGTTTAAAATCTCCGGCTAAGTATTAGTCGAGGATCTTAGTGATTTGACCAGAACCTACTGTGCGGCCACCTTCGCGGATAGCGAAACGAAGACCTTCGTCGCATGCTACTGGTTCGATAAGCTTAACGGTGATTTCTACGTTATCACCAGGCATTACCATTTCTACACCTTCTGGGAGAGTGATTTCACCAGTTACGTCGAGAGTACGGATGTAGAATTGTGGACGATATTTAGAACGGAATGCGGTGTGACGACCACCTTCTTCTTTCTTCAATACGTAGATAGCAGCAGTGAATTCGCTGTGAGGCTTAACAAGTCCTGGGTGGCAAATTACCATACCACGCTTGATAGCAGTCTTGTCGATACCACGGAGGAGAAGACCTACGTTATCACCAGCTTCACCTTGTTCGAGGAGCTTGCGGAACATTTCAACGCCAGTTACAACTGACTTCATGTCTGCACCAAGACCCATGATTTGAACTTCGTCACCAACCTTGATGATACCAGTTTCAATACGGCCAGTAGCTACAGTACCACGACCAGTGATTGAGAACACATCTTCAACAGGCATCAAGAATGGTTTGTCGATATCACGTGGAGGAAGTGGAATCCAAGAGTCAACTGCGTCCATCAATTCAACGATAGTTTCAACCCACTTAGCGTCGCCGTTCAAGCCACCGAGAGCAGAACCCTTGATGATAGGGGTGTTGTCGCCATCATATTCGTATTCAGAAAGAAGGTCACGAACGTCCATTTCTACGAGTTCGATCATTTCTTCGTCAACATCTGGAGAGTCGCACTTGTTCAAGAAGATAACCAACTTAGGCACGTTCACCTGACGAGCGAGAAGGATGTGTTCGCGAGTCTGAGGCATAACACCGTCAGTTGCAGCGATTACCACGATAGCACCGTCCATTTGAGCAGCACCAGTTACCATGTTCTTAACGTAGTCGGCGTGTCCAGGGCAGTCAACGTGAGCGTAGTGACGATTTGCAGTTTCGTATTCTACGTGTGCAGTGTTAATAGTGATACCACGTTCTTTTTCTTCAGGAGCGTTGTCGATAGAGTCGAATGAACGAGCTTCTGAGAGACCTTTTTCTGCGAGCACCTTAGTGATAGCAGCGGTAAGAGTAGTTTTACCGTGGTCAACGTGACCAATAGTACCGATGTTTACGTGCGGTTTGGTTCTTACGAATGTTTCTTTTGCCATAACTTTGTTTTATTTTTTTTGATTAAATGATCTTCGTTGTTTTTTATGTACTCAACTCCACCCCTAGGTGCACAATTTCCCACCGAGAGGCGAAGTGTCGCCATTGTCATTGTTGAGCCGGTGGCGGGATTTGAACCCGCGACCTCTTCCTTACCAAGGAAGTGCTCTACCCCTGAGCTACACAGGCAATACATAAAAATAGAGCGGAAGACGAGGCTCAAACTCGCGACCCTCAGCTTGGAAGGCTGATGCTCTATCAACTGAGCTACTTCCGCAATTTTTAGTGGGCAGGGACAGATTCGAACTGCCGAAGCCGCAAGGCAACAGATTTACAGTCTGCCCGTTTTAACCACTTACCTACCTACCCAAAATTTTGAGCCTCTTGTCGGATTCGAACCAACGACCCCGAGATTACAAATCACGTGCTCTGGCCAACTGAGCTAAAGAGGCAGTTGCTTGTTTCAAGCGAGTGCAAAGGTACGCATATTTTTTGAAACAGCAAATATTTTCAATCTTTTTTTCAAAAAAAATCACTTTATTTCGAAAAATGGCGCTTTTTTTGGCCTCATCACCCCTGCCAATTCTCAAAATCAGACTTGCGTCATTCTCTTCACACCCTCAAAAAAACAATGCCGGCTGCAAAGCGGTATTCTACAATCATAGCCATCAGCAGCCGGCATCATTATTTTGTCACAACCGTGAAGAACCGGTTGCTTTCACAGTTTTTGCAAAATCATTATTTCACTTTGCTCAATTTTTCAAGTTGTTTTTTCTGAGCGTCGACAGCCAAATCTACAGCTTCCTCAAAAGTGTCGGCCACCTTGCTTGCGAACAAATCGCCGTGCTGTGGCACTTCCACCTTGATACCTGCCTCTTTGTTCATGGCCGTTTCTGGCTTCACAACTTTCAAGGTCACTTCCACGAGTGAAATCTCTTCATGATGCTTAACGAGCTTTTCCACTTTCTTGGTGATGAATTGCTCCAGCTTTTCAGTTGCATCGAAATGGATGGCTTTAATTTTTACTTCCATATTACCCTCCTTTTTTTAGGGCCCTTGGATGGGCGTGTTTGTAATTATGTTTAAGTTCACTAAACGTGATATGTGTATACACTTGCGTAGCGGCGAGCGATTCGTGCCCGAGTATCTCTTTCACGCTATTAATCTCAGCGCCGTTGTTCAGCATTGCGCTTGCGAAACTGTGGCGAAGCACGTGCGGACTTTTCTTGCCTTTCACTCCCGCCTCATCAAGGCACTCATGCACCACCTTATATACCAATGAAGGATACATGGCCGCGCCTTTCTCGGTCACGAGCAATTCACCTACTCCCGCCGAAAGCACATCTGCCCTGAGCCTTCGGTACCGCTCTATCAGCATCTTCAGCTCTTCGCCAAATGGCACGACGCGATCTTTATCGCGCTTACCGTGCACCTTCATCTGGCACTGTGCTGTGTCGACATTGCGGTCGAGCAATCCTATCAGTTCAGCCCTTCGGATGCCCGTGCTGTAGAGAATAGCGAGAATCAATCGGTTTCTCACCTCCACAAAATCGGCATCATCAGGCAACGGAGCATCGAGCATCGCATTCAGCCCTTCTTCGCGCACATATTGCGGCAATCGTTTCGGCACCTTCGCCAACTCAATGTCGGCAGCAGGATTGGCCTCCACCTCCCCCACTTTCACAAGCCATTTGAAAAAGGCGCGTGCAGCCTGCATCTTCCGCCTCACGGTGCGAGCACTATCGCCTCGGCTGGAAAGGTCGACCATCCAGGCACGAAGGTCGGAAGGCGTGACGCTACTGTGGTGGAACTCGGCGTTGCCGCGTGTCAGAAAATCCGACAGTTGGTGCAAATCATCGCCGTAGGCCTTCACCGTGAGAGGCGAGAGGTTTCGCTCGTAGCGAAGATATTGCAGAAACTGGTTGATTTTCATAGCGCTTTCAATTTAAGAGGCAGCACACTGCTACTCTCGGTTACGAATTTAGCAAACATTGACGAAAAAAACAAAGATTTCACACAAAAAAAGCACGGCTCCCCACAAAAAAACGAATCGCCGCTACTCATTATTTATATAATGTGGGCATCACCATTTTTGAGCGCAGCACGAACAAGGGCTTTTTTTCAAAAATAAAAAAATGGCAATTCGAAAAAAAATATATACCTTTGCCACATAACATAATCAATGAATAGAAAATGAAAAAAATCGCATTATTGGGCCTCATTTTGGCTTTCATCTCTCCGAAATCGTGGGCTTGGTACGAAAACGAAGCTGCCTACAAGGCAATCACTGCACTTTTCAACAATCTTGAAACCGTGCAGCACCAGTTCATCAACTTCATTCCCTCGCCCGCATGTCACCCCGATGTGTATATGCCTATCGACATTGACAACGACGGTGTGTGGGAAATATGGGTGCGCACCCACGACGGAAAGGCTGGTGTGCTCTACGCACAAGACAAAAATGGCGGACTCTACACCGTGGCCGAAGACTCTAAGGCGGACGATGTGGCCATCAAAGGCAACCTCGTGAAAGTGATTTCAAGTAAGCATGCCGGTGTGACCCAGGCCATCCTCACGGTAATGAAGAACGGCCTGGCCGAGCAAGCCACATTCGTGGAAGAAAGCACCTACGATGGCAAAAGCGGGAAAAGCACTGTGAAATACCTCACCGAAGACGGCAAAGCGGCAAGCAGTGCCGAAACCAAAAAGTTTTTCGCAAAAGTGACAAACGGCACCGAGTACTGCGAGAAAAATTTCTTTGAACTCAGCAAGCACGAGTTCGTGAACACTATGGGCAGACACCTGCGCCTTCCTTCCGACATCACCATCAAGGAACACCCCATTTTCGTGGCTCCCGAAGAATACGCAAAAAACACATTCCTCGGCATCAGCGACGTAGCCATCAAATCTCCACAGGCCTACACTAAGATGGTGTTCAAGCCTCATATCACCGATGTAAAATTCGTAAAAATGGCGAAGGACAACGATTTCAACTTCCGCATGGTCACCCCATCGTTCACCAAGAAGATGTTCCGCGGCTACGAGCCATACGAAGCCACCCCTATCATCGTAAAGGGCTCATGGTTCAAGACCCACCATCCACTGCAATTCAGCCGCTGGAAATTCGGCGAAAAGAAGGAAACTTGCAAAAACCAATGGATGCTCGACGACATCAAGTTCCACTACAAGCGTGGCATTAAATCCGTGCACTGGATTGCCGATATCCCAAGCGGCGAGCGCCACTTCTATATCGTGGTGTTTGAACATAAAGGTGAAGAAGCTGGTCCATTCAACGCTCTCGCATCGCTCGTTTGCTTCGCTGAAGGCGAATTAGTCTCTACATTTGATTTTTGGGGCAGATACGATTCAAAAGACCCATATTCGGTATGGCGCGTCGACGACGACGGTGATTTCGGTTGGCCAGAACTTTCAGTAATTGCTGGCACCGACGAAGGACTTGAAATCTACATGCGTCATCCTGGACCCGAAGGCGGCGTGTTCTACTGCATCCGCGAAGTGGGCAACCAGTTCATAGAAGTATACGGCAATTCGCAATACTGGGGCGGCAACTAATCCCCTCCCCCCCTTTATTCCAGACCACACATCCCTGCCTCCCACACCAGAAGCTGGGATTTTTCATACTACGAAAAAACATTGAGAGCACCCCACAAAAGGGTGCTCCCAAATTATATAAGAGGATGCAGAACCAACGATGTTTACTTTTCGTCGTATTCTTGCCAGCTCTTGATTTTGATGTCGTTGAGCTTGAGGTTGCAGAACGCGTCGATAAACGCCTTGGCAAGACGCACATTAGTAATCAATGGAATGTTGTGGTCGATGGCGCCACGGCGGATGCGGTAACCATTGGTCAACTCACGCTTTGAGTGGTTCTTTGGAATGTTGACGATGAGTTCAAACTTGTGGTCGCCAATCATGTGCATCACATTGTCGGCGGCCTCTTCATCTGGCCAGCTCACCTTGTGTGCCTTCACACCATGTTCGTTCAAGAACTTGCAGGTGCCTTCGGTGCCGTAAATTTCATAACCGCACTTCTGGAGCAACAAACTTGAATCGAGCAAGTCGACCTTTGAGCGAGTTTCACCACTTGAAATGAGCACACGCTTTTCAGGAATGCTGTAACCTGTAGCGATAAGTGCGTTGAGCAACGCTTCATTGTAGTCATCGCCCAAGCAACCAACTTCACCGGTCGACGACATGTCAACGCCAAGCACCGGGTCGGCGTTTTGCAAACGAGCGAAACTGAATTGCGAAGCCTTCACACCGATACGGTCGATGTCGAACGCGCTCTTGTCGGGGCGTGTGTAAGGGGCATCGAGCATAATCTTGGTGGCGGTTTCGATGAAGTTGCGTTTCAGCACCTTGCTCACGAATGGGAAACTGCGAGAAGCACGCAGGTTACACTCAATTACCTTCACTTCACGGCCTTTAGCCAAGTACTGGATATTGAACGGACCGCTGATGTTGAGTTCCTTTGCGATGGCACGGCTGATTTTCTTGATTTGGCGGGCAGTAGAGAAATAGATGTGCTGGGCAGGGAACACCATAGTGGCATCGCCGGAGTGAATACCGGCAAATTCCACGTGTTCGCTGATGGCATATTCCACCACTTCGCCATGGTCGGCCACTGCGTCGAATTCAATTTCCTTGGTCTCGGTCATGAACTGAGAAATCACCACTGGATATTCTTTGCTCACTTCACTGGCCATAAGGAGGAAGCGTTGGAGTTCCTCTTCATCGTAGCACACATTCATCGCTGCACCCGAAAGCACATACGACGGACGAACGAGCACTGGATAGCCCACCTTGTCGACAAATGCCTTCACATCATCCATGCTGGTGAGGGCGCTCCACTGTGGCTGGTCAATGCCGAGTTGGTCGAGCATAGCCGAGAACTTATTACGGTTTTCTGCACGGTCGATCGACACAGGGGAAGTGCCGAGGATGGGCACACTCTGGCGGTGAAGCTTCATTGCCAAATTGTTTGGAATCTGGCCACCCACCGATACCACCACGCCGCGAGGCGACTCAAGGTCGATAACATCGAGCACGCGTTCAAACGACAGTTCATCGAAATATAGGCGGTCGCACATATCGTAGTCGGTCGACAGGGTTTCGGGATTATAGTTAATCATGATGCTCTTGTAGCCGAGCTTGCGGGCTGTCTGGATAGCGTTTACCGAGCACCAGTCAAATTCCACAGAGCTACCGATGCGATATGCACCAGAGCCGAGCACCACAACAGATTTTTCATTGTTATAATAGTTCACATCATATCCTTCAACGCTGTAGGTCATATACAGGTAGTTGGTCAGGTCGGGATGTTCGCTTGCCACAGTGTTGATGCGCTTCACAGCAGGAAGAATGCCGAGCTTCTTGCGATAAGCACGCACGGCAAGGTTTTCCTTCTCCATGTTGCCAACTTCTGGCTTCAACACGAAGCGGCCGATTTGGAAATCGCTGAAGCCCAGAATCTTTGCTTCGCGGAGCACATCGGCAGGAATTTCTTCAAGTGCGTTGTAGCCACAAAGTTTTTCCTTGAAGTCGACAATATTTTTCAATTTACCGAGGAACCACTTGTCTATCTTGGTAAGCTCGTAGATGCGGTCGATGCTGTAACCTTCCTCCAAAGCCTGTGCAATGGCGAACGTGCGCAAATCGGTTGGGTTGGCCAATTCATCATCAAGGTTTTCAAATTTCAAATGGTCGTTGCCCACGAAACCGTGCATTCCCTGGCCAATCATACGAAGACCCTTTTGCATAATTTCTTCGAAAGTGCGGCCAATCGACATGATTTCGCCCACCGACTTCATACTTGAGCCAATGCGGCGACTCACACCTGCAAACTTTGTCAAATCCCAACGAGGAATCTTGCAAATCAGGTAATCGAGCGATGGTGCCACATAAGCAGAGTTTGGCGTGCCCATTTCGCCGATTTGGTCGAGCGTGTAGCCCAAGGCAATCTTTGCTGCCACGAAAGCAAGCGGATAACCGGTAGCCTTTGAAGCAAGAGCTGAACTACGGCTCAAGCGAGCATTCACTTCAATGATGCGGTAGTCGTTGGTTTCGGCATTGAATGCGAATTGGATGTTACATTCGCCCACTATGTTGAGGTGACGCACGCACTTGATACTTAGCTCTTGAAGCATAGCCACTTGCTCTTCAGAGAGCGAACAAGTAGGAGCCACCACGATTGATTCACCGGTGTGAATGCCCAGCGGGTCAAAGTTTTCCATACTTGCCACTGTGAAGCAGTGGTCGTTGGCATCACGAATCACTTCAAACTCAATTTCTTTCCATCCCTTGAGCGACTCTTCCACCAGCACCTGTGGCGCAAAGGTGAATGCACTCTCAGCAATTTCAATAAATTTCTTCTCGTCAGGACAAATACCTGAGCCTAAGCCGCCCAATGCGTAAGCCGAGCGAATCATTATGGGGTAGCCGATGCTGTTGGCGGCTGCAATGGCAGAATCCATAGTTTCCACTGCTTCGCTAACAGGGGTCTTCAAACCCACTTCACTCAGTCGCTTCACAAACAAGTCGCGGTCTTCAGTGTCCATAATGGCCTCAACTGAGGTGCCAAGCACCTCCACACCATATTCCTTAAGGATGCCCTTTTGGAAAAGTTCAGTACCGCAGTTCAGAGCAGTCTGACCACCAAATGCGAGCAAAATGCCATCAGGGCGTTCCTTCTTGATAATTTCAGTCACAAAATGAGTGTTGACTGGCAAGAAGTACACCTTGTCGGCAATACCTTCAGAGGTTTGGATGGTTGCGATGTTTGGATTAACTAATACAGAACTAATGCCTTCTTCTCTTAATGCCTTCAAGGCTTGAGAACCAGAATAATCAAATTCCCCGGCTTGACCGATTTTGAGTGCTCCAGAACCCAAAACGAGCACTTTGGTCAGCTTTTTCTTCATAAATGTGATAAGTTTTATATAAATATTTAAATAACACTACAAAGATAGTTCATTTTTTCACACTCCCATTCATGTAGCCACACTTATTTTGTCCCATATTATGAAAATTTTGGTTCAACAAAATTACATCAAAGGGATCTTTTGATGTAAAGCACTCCTTATCCGCTGATTTACTTTTAATTAGGGCTATTGATTTATACTCTATTTTTGCAATTCTTGC
>JAUNNJ010000105.1 GCA_030531495.1 Bacteroidales bacterium | reverse complement strand
CGAGTACCAGCCCTAAATTTTTCAATTCAAAAAAGTTTTACCGGACAGCAATAATAACTAATAAAAACTCTCTGAGAATCAGATTTTCTGAACGATTCGAAAAAAAACGTCAGAATGCCATGTGATATGTGATTCTCTGAAAGTTAAAATAGACTTAATGGTTGCTGCTGAATTTTTTCTTTCGCTTTTGCCAAATAAATTTCGTTTACATCGATGCCGATAGCACGTCGGTGCAAGTCGTAAGCCACTTTGCAGGCTGTGCCGAGTCCGCAATATGGGTCGAGCACGATGCCGCCGTCGGGGCAAGTGGAGAGTATTACAAGGTGGCAGAGGCTCTCGGGGAACACATTATAGCGCTCCACTGGACTGTTGGCAGGGGCAATGTTCCACACATCGCCTGGCATGGTGCCATTCTTGTTGTAGAGTAAGAAGTAATAACCTTTTTCGTTGATAGATTTTGCTTTTTCTGATTTTGAATCCATCACTTGGTTAGGAAATTCGCGGATAAACATACGGAAATCGGGGATTTCACCGCCATTCACCATTGCCACCACTTTGTCGAGTTCTGCCAGGGCATTCTTTTTTTCTTCTTCAGAGAGTGCTGTGGAGCCCATCACATTTCGGCGGTATTTCATACCTGTCACGCCACTTGAAGTTTTCCCTTCTTTCGCTTTCTTTTCTGCCACATTATTGAAATATAGGCGGAGTTCTTCGTCGTCGTAGTAGAAATCATCGCTTTTCACGAAGTGGAAAATGAATTCGTGGGTGTTGCGTAGGTGGTCGGCACTGCTGTCGAATGCGCTGTTTTGCTTATCCCACACCACATCGTTGCGCAAAATCCAGCCCTGCTCGTCCATCATACGAAGTGCAATGCGCCATGGCAGACCCTTCAATGCTTTGTTCTGATAGGTGTCGGTCATATTGAGCCAAAGCGATCCTGAAGGCTTCATCACGCGATAGAGTTGTCCCATCACAGCCACAATCTGCTCAATGAATTCCTCAATATTGTCGGTGGAGATGCTCTCTGCACCATAGCGGCGTAGGCTCCAATATGGTGGGCTGGTGACGATACAGTCAATGCTGTCGTCTTCCACGCGGCTGAGCATTTTTAGGGCGTCACCATTATAATATTGTGGGAACGGACTGTTGCCAAGCTGCTTCACGATGTTTTGTTTGGCTGGGTCGATTGTGGGAATTTCAATATTGAATTTTGGTTGTTCTTTCACTTCCACTACAGGAGCGGAAACTGCCACTTGTTCGGTTGGCGCGCTAACAGGTGTTTCACCTAATTCTTCGCGAAGATATATGAGTGCCTTGTCGGCCAACTTGTCGGTGCCAATTTCATTTATTGCAGCGAAAGCAAGCCAAAGAGCAATGAGTTCGTCTTTGTCTGTGTTGTATATTTTGGCAAGTTTCACCACCATTTCGCGTTTGGGGCGTCTTTCACCATGCTCAAAGCGACTATACATGGGAATATCCACACCAATTTTCTTGGCGATATCTTTTTGTTTCAAGCCACTTTCTGCTCGTAGTTGTCGTAATTTTTCAGGGAAAAGCATAATGCGTAAATTTGTTTTATTTTGACAAATTTACGCATTATAATTTGAATTCGCAAGAAGATTTTGGTTAATCTTGATCGGTTTCGCGATATTTTTTGTGACGGTGATGATGGCGTCGACGTGTCACTGTGTTATAGAGCGTTTCACGCACAAGATGCATGCCCCAGCAGCGCATCAAACCAAATGCTGTGATTGCCCCTACTGCATTGGCTAAGCAATCGAGAAATTCAAATTCGCGCTCATTGGTAAGTGCCATCTGGGCTACCTCGAAAAAAAGTCCCATCACACAGGCGAATGCCGTGATAGCAAGTTCTACATTGAGTTCGGTGTGGTGTGGTAGTTTATATTTTGCGTACTCTGAAAGATATGTGAGGGTACACGCAAAGTACATCACAAAATGTGCAAATTTGTCAAATTCTGGAAATAATTTTACGGAATTGATATTAAGGGGATTAGAAGCCAATGTGAAATAGGCTACTACCATAGTGATTAGAAGTGAAAATATACCAGATAGAATGGTAACAATAAACTTTTTCATATTAAAATAAAACAGTGCTTGGTAGGTTTTAAAAATGCTATCTGTTTTTTCCTTCGCAAAAGTATGCTATTTTTTGTAACCTTACAAATATTTAATGAAAAAAAATTGTTTTGTATGTATTAAAAATTTCAACATGTTTATAAAAATACATTTTTGAATTAGTTTATAAAATTGATAAATCTATTGTTTGAAATGTGTTAATACGGGATGTTGGTGATGTAGATGTTGTGATTTTAAAGTATAGATATGTATTATTTGCAATAAATTTAGTAATTTTGCAAAAACAATTATAAATTAACAAACTGTCGGCGTCTTTTTTATGATTGCATGACATGACAAGATTTAAGGCACTTAAAAGAGATGAGCAAAATCACTGACTTCTTTTCTATGACACGCCGTGAGCGTGTTGGCACGTTGGTGGTGCTTTTGATGCTCGCTTTTGCCATCCTTTTCTCCTATTGCTCAGGCCAATGGCGAGAGCGCGAACAGCCAGAATGTCAACCGGGTGCGGATGTGTTTCGCAAGTTGGTCGATTCTGTAGGCGTTCAGATGCCATTCGATACGAGTAGCGGAAAAGTTGGGAGTCCAGTCGAAGGTGAGTCTGGGTCTTCTGCTGAAGAATCAAGAAGAGCGGCAGGCTCAAAATTTAATAAGGACAGGTCTGGCAACGCTTCAGAAAACCTGCAGCAGAAGCCTGCAGATAGAGTAATGGACGAAGTGCCATCTTTTTAAATTTATTACATTTTCAGACTAAATGAAATTATGAGTGAAAGAGCGCAATTTGTAACACGATTAGGAGCGATAGCCGCCACGGTTGGTTCGGCTGTCGGTTTAGGTAATATTTGGGGATTTCCTTGCTCTGCAGGCAGCAATGGCGGGGGAGCTTTCCTTTTGATATACTTGGGATGTGTTTTCCTTGTGGGTATTCCTGTAATTTTATGTGAATTTGTGATTGGCCGTGGTACACATAAAAATGTGTCTGGTGCATTGAAACAATTGGCGCCTGGCACAAAACTTCATTGGTTCTCGTATGTGGGCATTTGTGCGTCGATTATGATTTTAAGTTTCTATAGTGTGATTTGCGGCTGGGTTGTGGAATATCTCATACAGGCTATTTCTGGCAATTTGAGTTCGCAAAGTAGCGACGAATACGAAAAAATGTTCGGTGCTTTCGTTTCTAATCCCTGGAGAAGCTCGCTGTGGACATTGTTATTCCTGCTCATCAATTTCTTGGTTTTGCGTCGTGGTATTAAAAAAGGGATTGAAAAAGTGGCAAATCTTCTGATGCCGATTCTTTTCGTGATTCTTATCGTGTTCTGTGTCAATGCCCTTACTCTCGACACTGCTAAAGATGGATTGAGCTTTTTGTTTCACCCCGATTTCAGCAAGCTTACCCCAAAAGTGGCGATTAGTGCAATGGGGCAGGCGTTTTTCTCGTTAAGCATCGGCCTTTCGTGTATTCTCACTTATGCGTCATATTTTCGCGATAGCGATCCTTTGTTCCGCAATGCCACGATTGTAGCCTTGCTCGATACGCTTGTTGCCCTCTTGGCAGGAATCATGATATTTCCTGTTGCTATTTCTTTTATTCAAGGCACTGGCGATAAAGATAGCTTTGAACTTGTGTTTGTCACTTTACCTAATCTTTTCAACGGACTTCCTGGTGGAGGTTTTGTTTGGTCGGTGTTGTTTTTCCTTCTTTTGTTTTTCGCGTCGCTCACCAGCACTATATCCATGAGTGAAATATCCATCTCGTTTTTTCAGGAAGAACATGGCATGAGTCGTACAAAAGCTACAGGAGTAAACACCATTGTATGCATGGTCTTTGGCGTGCTCTGTGCGCAGTCGTTCGGTGTGTTGAGCGATTTTACAATTTTTGGTAAAACCATTTTCGGATTATTTATTTTCTTGTCTAACGATGTCTTACTTCCTCTTGGTGGTGTGTTCTTTGCATGGTTTGTGGGATGGTATATCGACAAGAAATTTGTTGACAATCAATTGACTAACTTCGGCACTTCCGAGGTGTCGGTGTGGAGAAAGCCTTTGATGTTCTGCATTCGCTATATCGCGCCAATTGTGATTGTTGTGATATTTCTCTATGGGCTTGGTTTGTTTGACGCAATTCTTTAACCTACAAAGTGCATGCACTTTCTGGGTTTAAGCTCATTTCTTGTTGTTGGAAATTCTTCCACTGATTTAGAGTTTTTTTGTGTTTGGCTTGGATAAATGCTAAATTGTTAGTAATTTTGCACTAAAATTTACAAATTTAGCGTTTTATTTAGGTTAAATGATTGCGAATTGTAATTCGCGTAATTCTAATATGTATTCTCTTTAGATGAGTAATAGAGCAAGTTTTGGGTCCCGTATGGGGGCTATCGCCGCTACCGTGGGTTCTGCGGTAGGTTTAGGAAATATTTGGAGATTCCCTTATGAAGCAGGTGAAAACGGAGGTGGAGCATTCATCATTGTATATATTGGATGTGTGCTTCTGCTGGGTATTCCGGTTATGCTATCTGAATTTATTATTGGTCGTGGCACGCATTTAAATATGCGTGGGGCGCTAAAGAAATTGTCTCCAAATTCAAAGGTGCACAATGTGGCATTTATTTGTGTGGTTGGTGCTATTATCACATTAGGATTCTATAGTGTGGTGTGTGGATGGGTGCTTGAGTATCTATATCAATCTGTGGTGGGTAATCTGAGTGGCCGAACCACTGCCGAGTACTCCGAAATTTTCACCGACTTCATCTCCAGCCCGGTAAGAAATGTGTTGTTAACAGTGGTGTTCCTCATCATCAATTTCTTTGTGATGCTCGGTGGTATTCGCAAGGGGGTGGAGCGTACATCTTCTGTGATGATGCCATTGCTGTTCCTCTTGCTGCTGATTTTTGCTGTGAATTCTCTTCTTTTGCCAAATTCTGGCAAAGGTTTGGAATTTTTGTTTGATGTTGATTTCTCGAAACTCACTTGGCGAGGTGTGGTAGATGCATTCGGTCAGGCGTTTATGTCGCTCACTTTGGGCATCGCGGGCCTTGTCACATTCTCTTCCTATTTCAAGGATGAAACTCCGCTGGTTAGAGATGCTTGCACAATTGCTTCACTTGATACCCTTGTGGCGCTTCTTGCTGGCGTGGTGATATTCCCCGCTGTATTCTCCTTTGGTATGCAGCCTGAGGCAGGTCCTAAATTGGTGTTCGAAGTGTTGCCAAGCATTTTCCAACAAATGCCTGGCGGTTATCTTTGGGCAGTGATGTTTTTTGTGCTGCTCTTCTTTGCAGCCCTTACCAGTTCTATTTCGTTGAGTGAAATTCCCATCACATTTATTTCAGAAGAATTTAAGATTACTCGCAAGAAATCCACATTTATTGTCGCGATATTCACACTTGTAATTGCTGTGTTGAGTGCTCTGTCGTTCAATGTGCTGAGCTGTATTGTGGTGGCAGAAATGAATCTATTTGATTTGTTCAACTATTTGGCAAGCAACTTCTTCATGCTTCTTGGAGGCTTGTTCACCGCAATATATGTGGGCTGGTTCCTCGACAAAAAGGTGATTACTGCCCAACTCACCAACAATGGAGCGCTTCGTACCCGAGTGCAAGGGGCTGTGGTGTTCTGCTTGCGATTCATTGCTCCTGTGGCAGTGATTGTCATATTCCTGTGTTATTTAGGAATCATCTAAAAGCCTGTTTTTTGATATTTACAGATATTCAATCCATCCCTGCTGATTTGTCTGCAAGGATGGATTGATACTTTATTTGTGTGGAAGTGTCGCTTTTTATAGCCTTTTTTTGCTAATGGGTGATTTTTTTTGTATTTTCGCAATGTAATATGAAATACTCTGCAATGACACCAAATTTCACACCTTTCACACTTTCGCTGCGAGATAGAGACTATGTGCTCGATTCTCCAAAAGTGATGGGCATTGTAAACGTCACACCCGATTCTTTCTATTCGAAGAGTCGCACTTTTGATGTCGATTCTTTGGAAAACCGGGTGAGTGCAATGGTTGAGGAAGGCGTTGATATCATTGATTTAGGTGCCTATTCTACACGCTCAGGAGCCGATGAGGTGAGTCCTGACGAAGAACTTGTTCGTCTCAAGCGTGGTATTGAGGTGGTGAAGCGTTTGGCACCCGAGGTTCCGGTTTCAATCGACACATTTCGTGCATCTGTGGCGAAGGCGTGTGTAGATGATATGGGAGCTGATATCATTAATGATGTGTCAGGTGGCACACTCGACGATGGTATGGCGGCAACTGTAGCCCAACTTGGTGTGCCCTATGTGCTGATGCACATGCGTGGCACTCCTGCCACTATGCAGCAGTTCACCGACTATGCAGGTGGTGTGGTGACAGATGTGGTGACAGATTTAAAAGAAAAAATGGACCATTTTCGCAAGTTGGGATGCAAGCAGGTGATACTCGACCCAGGATTCGGCTTCAGCAAAACGCTTCGTCAAAATTATGAATTGATGAATGGTCTTGCGGCTTTCCACGAATTAAGCGCACCATTGCTGGTGGGAATCTCAAGAAAGTCGATGATTTATCGCTTGTTGGACACTACACCAGATGAATCGCTCGAAGGCACTACAGTGCTCAACACTGTGGCGATGCTTGCGGGAGCACATATTTTGCGAGTTCATGATGTGAGAGCAGCTGTTGAGGCTCGCACCATTCTCATGGAATTACATAAAACAACGGAATAATAATACTTTGATATTTAATATAGATGTTTGAAAGTTTTGGCATAATTGATTTTATCGACATTGCTTTGGTTGCGGCGCTGCTGCTCTACATTTATCTGGCAATGAAGAAATCCGGTGCTATCAATATATTTTTGGGCATTGTGTTGCTCTTGATAGTGTTCGTGGTGCTTCGCATCAGCCGCATGACTTTGATGAAGGGCATTTTCGACACTATTGTAGGGCAGGGTGCGGTGATTTTAATCATTCTCTTTCAAAATGACATCCGCCATTTCCTCAGCGATGTGGGCTCTAACCGAAGTTTGCGCTTCTTCAAGCGGTTTATGCACAAGCAGAGTGCAGCCGACAAGCGCAAGTGGCTCATGCCTATCGTGTATGCTTGTATGTCGATGTCAAAATCGAAGACTGGTGCCCTCATTGTGGTGCAAAAAAGTATGTCGCTTTCCGATTATGTGCACACCGGTGATGTGATTGACGCTAAAGTCAACAACCGATTGATTGAGAATATCTTTTTCAAGAATAGCCCTTTGCACGATGGCGCTGTGATTATCTCCGATGGGAAAATTCGCGCAGCTGGATGCATTCTTCCTGTGTCGCACGACCGTAATCTGCCACGCTACCTTGGTCTGCGCCACCGCTCGGCTTTGGGTATCAGCCAAGAGAGCGATGCGCTGGCTATCGTAGTGAGCGAGGAAACTGGCAATATTTCTTGCGCCTATAGAGGCGAGATGTTCCTCAAACTCTCGAGCACCGAACTCGACCATAAAATTACTGAATTACTTAATGAATAATCACTCATAATGGGTAACGATATAAGAGGCATGTTTGAAATAGGGGATTCGCTTGTGAGCCTTGATTTGGCTGAGCGTTTCTTCTGTTGTGATATCGATGCTTGTTTGGGTGCTTGCTGCATTGAAGGCGATGCAGGGGCTCCTATCACCAAGCAAGAGTATGAAAAATTGAAAGAAATCCTACCTGTCATCTGGGACGACTTGCTCCCCCGCGCTCAAGAGCAGATTAAAGAGCACGGTGTGGGCTATCTCGACCAAGAAGGCGAAATCGTAACGCAGATTGTCGACGGGAAAAACTGCGTTTTTTCCACCTATCTCCCAGGTGGCGTATGCATCTGCGCAATCGACAAGGCGTATCGCGAAGGACGGTTAGATTGGCGGAAACCCATATCATGCTACCTTTATCCTGTGAGAGTGAAGAAGCACCCAACATTCACCGCTGTGAATTATCATCGTTGGAAAATCTGTAAAAGCGCCGAAGTGATTGGCCGTAAAAATAAAGTTCGCCTCTATCAATTTCTTAAAGAGCCGCTAATCGAACGGTTCGGCCAGGAATGGTACGACGAACTCGCGGCAAACTGCGACCTTTATGTGAAAACATATCTCGAAGATTAGTTCGCTATGAAAACGCCTGCGAAATTTAAAGAATACATCTGGCTTGTGAATGTGATTCGCAATGCTGGTAGCATTTCGTTTGCCGAAATTCAAGAAAAATGGCTCGAGACTGAAATGAGCGGTGGGGTGGAGTTGGCTCGCTCCACATTCAATCGCCACAAAGATGCCATAGAGGACATTTTTGGCATCTATATCGACTGCAACCGGCGTAACGGCTACAGATATAGAATAGGCAACGAGGAAGTGTTTGCCGACAGCAGTGTGCAGAATTGGATGCTGTCCACGCTTTCTGTCAACAACACACTGAGTGAAAGCCTATCGTTGCAAGACCGCATTCTGCTCGAGCAAGTTCACACCAAGCCGGAGTTGTTTTCCACGATTGTTGATGCAATGCGTCGTTCGCTGTGCATCACCATCACCTACCGAAGATATGCAGCAGAGGCACAGTTGGCCACATTCGCCCCTTATTGTGTGAAATTGTTCAAAAGCCGCTGGTATGTGCTCGGCTATTTCGATAGAATGGGTTATGGTGGAGGAAAAGGATTTTTCGCCTTGTATTCTTTCGACCGTATTCTCGACATCGAAATCACTGACCAAAAATTCGTGATGGACAATGAATTTTCGGCAAAACACTATTTCTCGGAGCATTATGGAGTGCTCACTGCCGCCGATGTGCCTGTTGAGCGAATCGTGTTGCGAGCATATAGTTATGAGCGTTATTATCTCCGCGACTTGCCCATACATCCTTCACAGCGAGAAATAGAGAAAGGCGATGATTATTCCGACTTTGAGTTGTATATGCGTCCAACCATCGACTTTGTGGGCCACCTCATGAGCCGAGGCATCAACATAAAAGTGCTTGCACCAGCCTCATTGGCAGCCCAAGTGGCCGACTACCACCTCCAAGCCGCCCAACTCTACCAAAAATAATACCGTCATTAATCCCAGAAAGTTCGAACTTTCTGGGTTAATATATTATGAAATGGGGGTGTATCAAAATTCTGATGCACCCTTTTTTTGTGCCCTGATGTAACGTGATGA
>JAUNNJ010000104.1 GCA_030531495.1 Bacteroidales bacterium | reverse complement strand
CTATTTATGGAATGTGTCGCTGAAGAGGGTGCGGTTAAGGATTGAGCGGCCGAGCGTCAGTTCGTCGGTGTATTCAATCTCGTTGCCCACGCTCACGCCGCGTGCCAGCATCGTAATCTTCACATCGGGGTAGGGGGCGAGGCGGCGGAAAATGTAGAAATTGGTGGTGTCGCCCTCCATAGTGGCGCTCAATGCCAATATCACTTCTTTCACTTCGCCCGACTTCACTCGCTCTTCAAGCGATTCAATCTCAATGTCTTGTGGCCCAACACCATCCATAGGCGAGATGAGTCCACCCAGCACGTGGTAGAGCCCGTGGTGCTGATTCGTGTTCTCAATGCTCATCACATCCTTCACATTTTCCACCACGCAGATGGTGGAGGCATCACGCAGCTGGTCGGCGCAGATGGGGCACACCTCCGTTTCGCTGATGTTGTGGCACACCTTGCAGTATTGTATTTCTTCTCTGAGCTTGATGATGGCTTCTCCAAACTGGCGAGCGCTTTGCTCGTCTTGTTTCAAAAGGTGCAAAACCAGGCGCAAAGCAGTTTTGCGACCGATGCCGGGAAGTTTGGCAAATTCGCTAACTGCATTTTCAAGCAAAGAGGATGCAAATTCTTGTTCCATAAATAAAATAGTGAGGAAGGTGTCGACTATACCTTCGCAAAATCTTTTTGCAAAGTTCTCCAAAAATCCCCGAAAATGCAAATTGTGGCAACAAATCCTTTAATAATACAAAAAAAGAGAGAGCGATGATTGATTTTTTTATAACTTTGCTATGTAATTATTCTTACCTTTAAATTAACCCCAGAAATTAGCATTCTGAGTAAAAGTATTATGAAAACAGTTTTCCGTATTTTTAGTCTATTGTTTATGTCACTGCTTGCGTTTTCCAGCAGTTGTGGCGCAAATTCTCAGTCGGAATCATCTTCGGAAATGTCCGACTCTACAACTTCGGCTGCATCGCAAAAATGTACTCATGTAGATAAGCGTGGCGGCCTGGTTATCTACACGCCAGAATATTCTAAAGTGGATTTGGTGTGCGGAACGATGCCGTTGATTGGCGACGAGAATGTGCTCTTTTGTGCAGAGGGCGCATTTACAAGCCAGTTTCTCAACCACTTCGAGCATTCCAATGTTGGTGGTATGCATGTGAGTGGTGGAAAGTTCTATAAAGGCACTAAGATGGGAAGGAATTCAGGCGCGTTTGTTTACTACAACGGCACATACCGATTCTTCCATCAAGGGAATATTGAAGCCGAAATGCACAAGGCCGAAAAAGCTGGCGGCATGGGATTTTGTCAAGAAATGATGATACATAAAGGCAAGCGCGTGAAAACTCATCGACCCGATAAAAACCGAAATGAATTTCGTGCGCTTTGCTCACTCGGCGGAAGGCTTTGTGTTATCGACACCAACGGAGTGGCGGCATTTGGCGACTTCATCAATATGCTGCTGAAAGAGGGTGTGGAAGAGGCACTCTATTTGGATATGGGACCAGGATGGAACTATTCGTGGTGGCGCGATTCAAGCGGTGAGGCACATAAAATTCACGATACTCCCACACCGTATGCCACCAACTGGGTCACATTCTATAAATAGGCGATGCGAGCACCGCTTTATTTAGCATTATTTAATGAAACATAATGGTGTTTTTTGTTTGTGATGATAACGAAATTCATTAATTTTGCATTATAAAAAATAGCTTAAAACAACTATCTATATTTAATCACTTTTTAAAGAATTCTTATTATGGGATTTTTAACTGACGAAAAACTCGTTATCGTAGGTGCCGGTGGTATGATCGGTTCTAACATGGTACAGAGCGTTTTGATGCTCGGCCTTACTCCAAACATCTGTCTTTATGATATTTATGAACCAGGTGTTCACGGTGTGTTCGACGAAATCCAACAATGTGCTTTCCCTGGCGCTAACATCACTTATGTAGCTCCTGCAGTGGAAGATATGGGTAACCCTGAAAAGGTTGCTGAAGCTGCTAAGAAGGCATTCACTGGCGCTAAGTATATCATCTCTTCTGGTGGTGCTCCTCGTAAGGACGGCATGACTCGCGAAGATTTGCTCAAGGGTAACTGCAAGATTGCTGCTGACTTCGGTGACAACATCAAGAAATATTGCCCAGACGTAAAGCACGTGGTTGTTATCTTCAACCCAGCTGACGTTACAGCTCTTACAGCTCTCATCCACTCTGGTTTGAAGCCAAACCAACTCACTTCACTCGCAGCTCTCGACTCTACTCGCCTCCAACAAGCTCTCGCACTTGAATTTGGCGTACAACAAGACAAGGTTACCGGCGCTCAAACTTATGGTGGTCACGGTGAACAAATGGCTGTATTCGCTTCTCAAGTGAAGGTTGACGGAAAGCCTCTCGCAGAAATGGGCTTGAGCGAAGAACGCTTCGCAGAAATCAAGCACCACACTATCCAAGGTGGTTCTAACATCATCAAGCTCCGCGGCCGCAGCTCATTCCAGAGCCCTGCTTACGTGGCTGTGAAGATGATTGAAGCAGCTATGGGTGGCGAAAAGTTCACTTTGCCTGCTGGTTGCTACGTGAACGACGAAAAGCTCGGTTTCAAGAACGTGATGATGGCTATGCCTACCACTATCGATGAAACTGGTGTACACTTCGTAGAACCACAAGGTACTGAAGAAGAACTCGCAGCTCTCCAAGCTTCTTACGAACACCTCTGCAAGATGCGCGACGAAATCGTTGAACTCGGTATCGTTCCTGCAGTAGAAGATTGGACTAAGGACAATCCAAACCTCTAATCAAATTGCTTACACATAGGCCCCGCGCCTAAGCAATAACATATCATACTGGCTGTTCTCGCAATGCGAGAGCGGCCAGTTTTTTCATATAAAGCGTAGCAGCTGTGTTATTGTATAAATTGGGCTGTTCTGGATGGTAATATTTAAAGGATTTGTATTATCTTTGTGCATTACGAGAAATGAAGGATACTCATTCCACACAAATTAGTAAATATTATGGCGAAAATTAAATATTTGGTTCTGCTTTTGGTGGCGATGAATGCATGCTTGGGCGCATTTGGTCAAGCGAAAAAGGAGGCTGCACCTATGATGGTGCTTAATAATGGTATTAAGACTCTCTATCCTCAGCGTATGGGATTTGCTGGGGCCACGAGTCTGGCTGATGTGCTGAAGGCATCGCCTGAAATGCTTTTCGACAGTGATGGCACGCTGAATCCGAATTATCAGTTGAAAGTGGATGGGGTGGCTTGTAACCAAAATCCGCATTTGGTGTTGGTCCAGACTTCGGTGCGCGAAGTGGAGAGCGTGTCGGTTATCACCGACCCCTCGGTTGCCGATGGCAAACAAGGTGTGGTGGGTGTGATTGATGTGAAAACCCGCAATTACAGCGAAGGCTTCTCGGGCTTTGTGAATGCAATGGCTGGAACAGGCAATAATTATCTGCTTTCCAACAGCATGGGCTGGCGCAAAGGGAATTGGCAGATTTCCGGAACGCTCACTGGCATGTATGACAAGTCGAAGACTGATACCCGTCAGCGTCTTGTTGGTGCGGAGCAAGATAGGAATTTACAAATAAGTGAAGTGAAATTGCCTACGCAGTATGCTCGCTTTATCACTCATTACGACGATGGACGCGACAATTTTGATTTCCGCATTACCGAAACCTACAATCCCGAAAAAGACGCGACTACTTTGTCTGACGGGAAGTTGTTTGAAGAAACCAGCCAGACATTGGATTACTTTCAGTTGAAGGGCGCATTCACTTATGGCCATGTGTTCTCCCCAAAATGGAATTTCAATGTGGGGGCAGGTTTGGAATGGGTTAACCAACCACTATGGCGCCATGATATCGATTTCCATTACAAGACTCACGATGTGGTGGTGGATCCGTCGATGCACCTCAATTTCAACTCGTTAAAAGGCTTTACCGTGACTTTTGATGCCAATACCAAATTCGTTCGCACAGGCCGTGATACGGAAGATAACGCAATATCGTTTCTTTTCAACATCAATTCGTCGGAATTCGACCCCGTGCTTCAACTCCACTACGAGCTGAACGACAAGTGGCTTTTCAATGTGGGAGAACGATTGCTCTATCGCTACTATTCTGCAACGGAAAAGGAACAGAGATTTGTCAAGTGGAGCAACGATTACTTGAGTTATATGACTAATGCCCACGTCACCTATCGCCCAATGAAAGAGCATAGCATCCAGGTGGGCTATAGTAAGCGTGTTCAGTTGCCGTCGTTCGACCAGCTGTATCCCAATTTTGTGTTCACTTCGCCTCTTTCCAATCAAATGCTTATGGGCAATGAATACTTGGAGCCTATGAAGCACAATGTGTATGATATCAACTACACCTATAGCGGAGAGCGAATTTCGGCATCGTTGGCTCTGAGATACTATGATACGAAAAACAAACTTGAACAGTTGTTCGACCATTCCATCGTGATCGGCGGACTTAACAAAACGCCTACTCGCGTGGTGGATTACTACAAGTGGCAAAATGTGGGAGCTTCGCATGCAACCGAACTGTCGGCATCGGCGGTGGGCGACTTCAATTGGTTCTCAATGTCGGTGGGCTTTAACTTGCAATATGAAAAGGTCACTTCCCAACCCGACGACGGACGCTACTTCTGGAGTTTCCGCGTTTGTCCAGTAGTGCAGTTGCCTTATGAAATGCAATTCTCTACATCGGTGAGCTACTTCAGCAGCCGAAAGACACTGTCTCAAGGTTTCGACCCCTCTTGGCTGGCAACAATGCGTATGGCAAAGACGCTCGGCAAGTTCGACTTCTTTGTGCAATGGGAAAACATAGGATTGGGCGAAATGCGTTCTTATTCAATAGGTAACACGCCCAACACCGAAACCTTCACTAATCAACACAAGCAACAAGTGCTTTTTGGTGCCACCTTTAATTTCTAACGTAGATAATAATCCGCAAGGTTAATTTTCTTTTGGGGCATTTGCTGCATGCTCTGATTTCAGCACTTTTGAAGTGGCATAAATCAGCGCGATGGTAAGCACTGCACTCGCCAATGCCAACAGAGGGAATTCGCCATTCTGTGGAATGCCGATTTTGTCGATGGCGTCAGCATTGACTATCTTCTGTTCAGAGAGGTAATAGGTGATGACCACGAGGCTGTTGTTCAGTGCATGGCAAATGACCGGCAGCCAAAGGCTTCTGCTCCACACGAAAAGGTAGCCGAGCAAGATGCCGAGGTAGCAGCGGGGAAAGAAACCGAAGAATTGGAAATGGAAAGCGCTGAACAGGATGCCCACTGTCCACACCGACACATGGATGTTGATGCTGCGCTTGCGCTCAAAGGCGCCAAGCAGCGCTCCGCGGAAGAAAATCTCTTCGCCAAACCCTGTGAGCACACCCACCATCAGCACCATGAGCACCATGGTGAAGAAGTCGTTGCCTTTGAGCATGAATTTTGTCTGCTCTTGTGCCATGTCTTCAATCTTCTTCAAAGTGGTGTAAAGGTCGTGCATGGAGTCAGGGAAAGTGATATGCATATTCCAGTCGACCAGCCAGTTGAGAGCAGGGAAGCTGGCGAGATACAGCAGCACTACCATCCCAATCCCTTTCCATGTGGGCGCTACATTCAGTTTGAGCGGCTGTGCCACTTCCTTGTAGCAGATTTTTGCCATCAGCACCGCCGACAAGGCAAACACAAAAAGGTTCTGAATCACTCCGAAAAGGAGGGTCATGTATTTGTCGTCTTGATATGCACCTAAGAGATATACCAACGATGAAAAAATCGTAAGGGCGATGCTTAAAATGCCAAAGGCAATCACAATTTTCACTGATAAATGGCGTGTGAATCGATTTTCTTTCATGCTGTGGGGTATGATTTTGTTCTTATTGACTGCAAAATTAGTAAAAATGACTTTAAAATATCCTACGGAGGGCATTTAAAAATTAAAAATGTAATATATTTGCACATTGTTTCACCAAAAAAAGCAATTGATATGAAAAAGTTAATGGTTATGATTATTGCCTTGATGGCTGTATGTGGCTATAGTAGCACCGATGCAGCTGCACAAAACGATGCAAAAAAGGCAACGGTGCAACTTACTAAAGAGCAAAAGCAGCAGTTTAAGGCGTATGTCGACTCTGTAAGATTCAATAAACTTATTGGTGCCATCAACGACCGCCACTTCTTGATGCAAGTAGACGGAGTGTACTTCGGTGGAGGACCCACAGAATACGGGCTGAGCACTGCCACCAATTTCATTCTTCTTCAGAATGATGGCGCAATCGTGCAAACCGCTTTCAATAACGGTTCGTTGGGGTTTAACGGTATGGGTGGCTTCACTTGTTCCGGTCGCGTAGGTGACATTGATGTGGAAGTCGACAAGAAGGGCAATGTGCATCTGCGATTCCACATTATGGGCTCGTATGGCAATGCCGATGTGCAGATTTCCATCCCGCACAATAGCGACAACGCCACTGCTTATGTGTCGCCAACTTTCAGCTCTGGCCAAATGACGATGTATGGTGAAATCATCCCATTCAAAGACCCTTCTATCCATATCGACAAGTAGCTGACTTACGACATATAGATATCAATGGTAAATAACAAAAGCATTGTCCTCCATCGTGAACAATGCTTTTGTTTGTGAATTTTTATCGCTGATAGGGCGGGGGATTAATCGAAATTTTTGCGGCGGAAAATGAAGTTTCGGCCGAGGTATTTTTCACGTACCACCGGATTCTCAGCCAATTCTTCGCTTGAGCCCTGGAAAAGGATTTTACCTTCAAAGAGCAAATATGCACGGTCGGTGATACTGAGCGTTTCGGGGGCATTGTGGTCGGTGATAAGGATACCAATGTTCTTTTCCTTCAATTTGTACACGATGCTCTGAATATCTTCCACCGCGATAGGGTCGACACCGGCAAATGGCTCATCAAGCATGATGAATCGAGGGTTGATGGCCAGGCATCGCGCAATTTCACAACGGCGGCGTTCACCACCCGACAGGCGGTTACCCAAGTTCTTGCGCACTTTCTGCAGGTGAAATTCGTTGAGAAGTTCTTCCAGTTTGTTGCGCTGATATTCTGCAGTGGTGTTGGTCATTTCAAGCACCAGCCGGAGGTTGTCTTCCACTGTGAGTGTGCGGAACACCGATGCCTCTTGAGGAAGGTATCCAATACCGAGTTTTGCACGCTTGTAGACTGGCAGTTTTGTGATTTCCACATCGTTGAGAAACACGCGTCCCTCGTTAGGAGTCACCAAGCCAGTGGTCATGTAGAATGTGGTGGTTTTACCGGCACCGTTAGGCCCCAGCAACCCCACGATTTCACCCTGTCGCACATTGATCGACACATGGTTTGCTACCACGCGTTGGCGATATTTCTTCACCAGGTTGTCGGTGCTCAACACCAGTTCGCCTGCTTCGCCAGCCTTGTTGAGTGTAGCAACAATTTCTTTGCTGCTGCGTTTAGGTCCAGCGGGTTTCGCAGTTTCGGTGTTTTCTGTCACGATTTCTTCCACCTGTTGTTCCGGCAGATTCTGTGCAGTTTCTTCCACTGCTTGTGGCTCTGGCTTTGATGTCTTTGTCCAGGGTAATTTCATATATATTTATGAATTGTGATAATAATTATTTCTTGTTGTCTTTCAAGCGACTCTTGATGTAGTCGGTGAGCAGGTTTACAGCCACCTCATTGTGTCCGCCTTGAGGCACGATGATATCAGCAAACTTCTTTGCTGGCTCGATGTGGAGATTATGCATAGGTTTAAGCACCTTTTCATAGCGGTCGATTACCATTTCTGGAGTGCGTCCGCGCTCAATGCAGTCGCGAGAGATAACGCGAATCAGGCGGTCGTCGGCTTCTGCGTCAACAAACACCTTGATATCCATCATTTTGCGCAAACGTGGGTCGCTGAACACAAGAATACCTTCGATAAGCACTACTTCGTGTGGACCCATAGGAATGGTTTCCTCTTGGCGTGAGCAAGTGAGATAAGAATAGGTGGGCATTTCAATTGACTTGCCTTCCTTCAGTTGTTTGAGATGCTCGTGAAGAAGTGCCCAATCGAATGCTGCAGGTTCATCGAAATTAATGTTCTGACGCTCCTCTGCAGGAACATGGCTTGAATCCTTATAGTAATTGTCTTGGTTGATAATTCCCACTTCGCCCTTTGGGAGGCGTTGCATGATTTTTTTCACTACTGTGGTCTTGCCTGAACCGGTACCGCCGGCGATGCCAATGATAAACATAATATTAATCGTTGTTAAGTGATAATTCCGTTGAAGGATAATGCCTTGTCGCACTGCGGCAGCAAAACATTTCACAAAGATAACTCATTTCTCACAAAAGAAAAAGAGGTGAAACATTAAAAATGTTTATCCTCTCCTTCTATTGTTGTTTTTATTGCTGTTTCAGCTCTTCGTTGATGGATGCGATGTAGTCGAGAAGTTCGTCACGACCACGACGGTCTTCGCTTGAAGTGATGAAAATAGGGGGCAGTTCTTCCCATTGCTCCAGCAATTGGCTCTTGTATTCATTCACATTGCGTATGCCAGCTTCACGGCCGAGTTTGTCCATTTTTGTGAACACGATGCTGAATGGCACGCCGTTTTCGCCCAGCCATTCCATAAATTCCAAATCTATTTTTTGTGGTTTGTGGCGGCTGTCGACCAGCACGAAGAGATTGGTCATCTGCTCGCGCTGGAGGATGTAGTTGCGAATGATTTTTGCAAGCTGCTCACGGCTGTCCTTTCCCCGGCGAGCATAGCCGTAGCCTGGAAGGTCCACGATATACCATTCTCCATTGATGATGAAGTGGTTGATAAGCAGGGTCTTGCCTGGGGTTGACGAAGTTTTGGCCAATCCGTTGCGATTGGTGAGCATATTGATAAGCGAAGATTTGCCCACATTCGAGCGTCCGATGAATGCGTACTCAGGCTTGAAGCCTTCGGGGCATTTCTTCACGTCGGTGTTGCTGATTTCAAATTCGGCAGTCTTGATATTCATATCGAGATATACAATATATATATAATGTTTTGGTTGCAAAGTTAGTGATTTTATTCCATAACCACAAAAGTGTGAAATTTCCGTAAACACCTTTTTGGCATTGCCTCCTGCTTGCAGAATTCCTATCTTCGCACCTGAGTTCTTTGATATTCCACCGGGTGTTTCACCCTAAACACAAAACCAGTTGCCATTTCCGATTTCGACCAAAAAATAGGCGGTTTTTGGTCAAAAAGCGAAATGAAAAAGGGTGTTTCAGGTGTTTCA
>JAUNNJ010000103.1 GCA_030531495.1 Bacteroidales bacterium | reverse complement strand
GTAGGAATACTACTGTAGGAATACTGGTTGCGATAATTCAACGCAATGTCACCGCCAGTGTCTGTGATAGCGACATTTCTGCAAACTCCCCATGATTTAATGCTATTTTTGATATAATCGCGTGAATTTTGGGCATTGCCTAACACGTGATATGACATAAATATTGACAAAATTATAAAAAATCTTTTCATGTTCGTTATCCTTCTTACTTTATTGTGAATTCATAATACCCAAGACTTTCGCCGTTGCAATAAAATTCGTATCTGTAATCACCGGCTTTCCAATGCCCAGATGTGTTACTTCCCCAACCATCAAGCTTATACGTATGTGTACCTTGATAGATATATATTGAAGAACTTACAGAGTAGCCAGATGGCGAATTGGTGCCTGTTGAGAGGGTGCCGTCTGGTTTGAACAATTTATAATAGATTGTGAAATTTCCAGACTGTTTGCTCTCAAGTGTTAATCGAGGTTTAAGGTATTTTGTGTTGTATGAATATATTGTGTTTCCAAAGTCAGTAATAGTTGTACCGTTATTGTCCTCGTTGCTTACAGAGCATGAAGTGGCTGAGAATGGCACCTTAGGGTTCGGATTTGCAGCTTGTTCAATCAGTAGCAAAGCTGAAGCGTCAGCCGCGTCGTCGCTATAAAGTCCCAAAATAGTTGTTCTCTCTTTTACGCTCGGATTTGGCTCAAATATGAGAGAGAAGACATCTCCGTAAACGTCTCCAAAACGGCACCAGCTTGGCTCGTACTCCACGAAATTCTCGTCTTCATCTATATAATAGAAACTGTAGTGCGCTCCAGATACATTCATGGAGTAGTTATACATTTTTTCTCCTCCACTATAACCAATTTGAGTTTCTTCAACTTCTTTTCCGTTAATGTAGATATAATATTTTTTTGTTTTGGATCCTCCTCCTTTCTTTTTTGTGGGAGTTCGTTTTGTTGATAGAGTTCTTGATTTTTGAATTCCGTTTTTTCCTCCTACAATGCTGCTTGTTTTTGCCGGAGCTTGCTTCGGTTTGCGCTTGGAGGCATCGGTTTGCGCATTTGTAACAAAAATGGCAACAAAAAATGCAATAATTAGTATAGATAATGCTCTTTTCATATTGTTGTGGGTTTTATTTGCCATTGACAACTTCTGATTCAAATACTCCTTGGGGTGTGTACCATTTTCCATTGTGAGGTTCACCATTATTATAAGTTCCTTCAAAGTAGAATCCGTCAGCTTCTGTCCATTTCCCCTGCTTGAAGAATCCGTCAGCAGTGAAAGTGCCTTTGAATTTTGTTCCGTTAGCAAAATTCATCTCACCTTCAGAAGGGAAACCATGTTCAAAAGTCCCATCAAACGTACCGCTGCCACTCGTCTTCGTTTCAGGAAAATCTGCGTGTCCCTTTCCGTGAGGAAGGCCTTGTGTGTCCACTTTTCCGGTATAGACGAAATTTCGTTTGCTTTCGGGACCCTTTGTGAGCACGATGGTCTTTTTAGTGACACTGTCGGGCAAGGGCTCGCTGTTGTTGGTGCTAAATCTGTAGAGACCAACGGCACATGCAACGATGATGGCAACCACGACAGTGATTAAAAGCCAGTTTGACTTTTCTTGAGGCGCCTGTTCGCTGGTGCCATTGTCGCTGTAGGACTTTTCTTTTACAGCCGTTACGATGGTGTCAGGCTCTTCCTCTTTTGTCTTCGCCGGTTTTTCAATATTGGTGATTAGAGGAACCGTGTTGGCTTCCGTGGCGTCAGAATCTGTGTGCTCCTCTGTCAATGCATTGATGAAGGCGCTGACAGATTGTGTTCTCTCTGTTTTGTTGGATTTCATTGCATTGCAGATGGCTTCGATGGAAGCCTTGGTAACCTTGGCTTCAATGAGTTCGTTAACAGGTACCCCTTCGCTACCGATGGCGGTGGCTGGTGGTGGTGTATTTCCTGTCAATAGTTTGAAATATGTTGCTGCCAAAGAATAAACATCAGATGCGGGCGAGAACTTTGTCATGCCAGAGGTGGAATATTGCTCTATTGGTGCGTATCCTTCGCTGATGCCGCCAGGGGTTGTGCTTGTGCTGTTGCCGTCTTTGTCGTTGTATTGTTTTGACAATCCAAAGTCGATAAGTATGGCTTCGTCGTTTTCGTTGATTAGAATGTTTGCCGGCTTGATGTCGAGGTGCATCATCTTTTGCGAATGCATATATGCTATGGCATCGGCGATATGAAAAATGTATTTTTTTGCATCTGTTTCGGAAAGGCATTTGCGCTCTTTAAGCATGTCGGAAAGAGAACCACCTTCCACATAGTCCATCACATAATAGGCTGTAGCGTTTTCTTCGAAAATGTCGATTACGCTTACAATGTTTTTGTGATTAAGTTTTGCGATATTTCGTGCTTCTTTAGCAAATTTTTTCTTAAATCGTTCGATGTTCTCCTTGTTGCTTTCAACTCCGACCGTTACATGACTTGTGGATTCTTCGCGATTGCAAAAGTCCTTCATGAAAAATTCTTTGATAGCCACTTTGCGCGAAAGCATTGTTTGCTCTGCAAGGTAAGTGATGCCGAAGCCGCCCTGTCCGAGCATGCCAAGGATTTTGTATTTCCCATTCTGAAGTGTGGTACCGACAGCAAGTGTTTGCATAATTTAATTTTTTTCCTGGGGGCTGCCTGGCAGGTGTTTTCATTAGTTTGTTGATAGGGGGTGCTTTTTATTCATAGGCATAAAAAACGTGGAGCCCGATTTTGTCGCTCGCTTCACGTGTTGAGGCCCTGGAATTGCCCAAATCAGTTATGACGAGCAACACCCACGGCCCCACTGTATATGGTATATGAAATCCCATAGCGGACCGTGTGTGTTGCCACCGGGCCGTGGGATGGATATACACATATCCTGTGGGCGTTTGTTGTTGCTTTCAAGCTAACTGATTTTTGAAATTTTCCAGGTTTCAACACGTAGCCTAAAGCGATTTTAAACGCCTTTTATGTATATGAATATGGCTTTCGCCATATCGCTTTGTGGGTCAATGCACATTGTACACTTCCTCACATTTGCAAATTTAGTGAAATTTTGTAAAAATCAAAAAAATATTGGTGTTTTTTTGTGTGGGGGTGCTGTGTTGGCGGTGGGGACGATAGACCCTCTCCGAGGCTCTGGCATGGGGACGGGTGCCTTTCACCAAGCTGCGCTTCGCCTTTGGCTCGCTTGCATGGTGTTTGCGCATCATACGCCGTCTCCGACGACTTGTTTTTTTGTGTGGTTCGTCAAAGCTTTGGGTTGGGTAATGTGCTTGGTGTGGGGGAAAAGGAAATGGGTGCGTCCTCATGAGGGCGCACCCATTGGTGTGGATTAACTATTGTTTGTGTTTAGTTTAGTTTTGGGTCCAGGTCATGTTCCAGAGGGCTACGCGGTCTTTTTGAGAGGAGCTCTTGGTTGGGCAGAGGTTGGTGACTTCGATGGTGAAGTTGCCCTTGACGTTGACGTCTTCACTGAATTGGTAAGCAGTGTACTTCACTGCGTCTTCTTTGGTGACGGTGAAGGTCTTTACCACTGCACCTGCTTGCTTGATGTCGACGCGGAATGATACGCCTTTACTTTCGGTGTAGGCATAGCCGTAGTTGAATGTGAGCTTGCCAATGCCGCCTTCAAGTTCGGGTGACACGAGCTTGCCTGGGTCGGTTGACTTACCGCTGATGTTGCAAGCCATTGCGTAGTCGGTGGTGGAACCGGTCTTGAAGCCGATGAAGGTGAATACTGGGTTGGCGTCGGCTGCACCGCCTTTGAGCACGCTTGCGTTGGTTGCTGTCCATCCTGCGCGGGTGGTGTAGGTGCCGTAGGTTGCGGTTGCGGTGCTGTTGTTGAATGTTTCGAAGTCGCCGCGTGTTGCCGCTGCTGGCACTACGCCGAACGAGAAGTCGTCCATACACCAGGTCTGGTAGTTGGATGCAGAGCCGGCAGTGTAGCGGAAGCCGATGTAGTAGGTGCCGTCGGCATACTTGGAGAGGTCGATGTCGCCTGATTCAACGAAACCGCTGTAGCCTGTTGCTGGAGCTACTGCGAGTGTGTAGTTGAGCTTGTCGGTTACGGTGCCGCTGAATGGCACTTGGCCGTTGAAGATGTAGACTTCGAAGTTGTCGGTTGGGCCTTGGTAACCTACTTGTGTCTTGAAGTTGAGGACGCGGTTTTTGGCAGCCTTGATGTCGAGTGCTGGGCTGATGAGCCATGCTTCGTAAGGAGGTGTTTTGCCCTTGTGGCCGGTGATGCAAGCGTAGGTGTTGTTGTCGAACGATGCTGTGTACCAGCTCTTGTCGCCGGCTGGGGTGTAGATGGTCCAGTCGCTTGGGATGCCACCTTCGAATTTTTCTTCACAGCTTGTCACGCCGCCAGTGGTAACAGAGAGTTGGAATTCGTTCTTTGAACCGCTGTTGCCGGTGATGCCGTGGGTGCCCATGAATTTGTCGAATGTACCCTTTACGAGAATCTTGGTGTGGAGCACTTCTGGCCAGTCGGCGAGGTTAGCCATTTGGCGGAATGGTGTGCCTTGTGGGAGGGCAACTACCACGCACTTGCTGAAGTCGCGGCAGTCGGCAGATGGAGCGATGACGAGCGTGTTGTCGAGGGTGGTTGGAGCTTCCCATTCGATGTCGGCAGCGCTCTTCACTTCGCTTACTTCTGGAGCCACAGCACCAACTACGTAACCCATCATCCAGCCAGTCTTGCCTGCTTGTTCAGGAGCGATAGCTTCTTCCACGGTCCATGGGTCGCTAACGAGGCCCTTGGTAGAGGTTGAGAAGCCGATGCAGTCGTTGGCGTCGCGGATGTAGAGTTGCCATGTGCCGCCGTCGAGCTTGGTAGCGCTTGTGTTGTAGTAGCTGAGTACACCCACTACAGAACCTGTGCCGAGAGGGAGCATGTTGGCACGGAATGAAGCGTAGTTGCTGTTACGCATCACGAGGGTGTTGCCGTTTTCGTCTTCGATGTTGCGGTTGGTGGTAGCATCAGCGTTAGCGAATGTGTTCACACCGTCAGCATCTGGGAATTTCACATTGTCGATGCGCACGAGGCGACCTTGCCATTTCTTGAGGCTTTCAGCGTCGGTCTTGAGGTCGCTGATGTTCAAAGGAATGGTGTCGACCTTGCTTGCAGAAGGAAGGCCATTAAGTTCGGCAATGCCTTGGAAAGTGGCCAATGGGAGGAATGTTGCTTCCCACACGCCGCCGCTTTCATAGTATTGAGGGTAGCCGATTTGTTGTTGGCCGTTGTACTTGCCCACGAAGCAGTCCTTCATGTTGATTACGATTTCTTGACCTACGCGGTAGGTGTTGTAGAGGCTTGTACCGTTGATAGAGATAGAGAAACCTGCGGTTCCATCAGAGATATAGAGGCTCTTGTAGATGTTGCCCGACACGTCGTTGGCAGTGACCCAACCGTGGATGATTTCATCTTCCTTCACGGTGTCGATGTAGTTGTTGACATCTTGCCAGTGCTTAGCTTTAAACTCAGCGATGGTCATGTTTGGTTTGTGTTCTGCCTGTGGCACAACCATAGGTGGAGTATCAAAGTCGTCATTACAGCTCGAGAAAGCCACCCCGAGAAGAAGAACGCTCAAATATACATAAAATCGTTTCATAATGTATGTTGTTTTTTTATTGTCGAAATTGTTATATAACTGAAAAATGATTAGAATTTAACACCAGCATTCAAGAATATACGGATACCCTGAGCGTAGTAGTACTTGTTAGGATACTTGGTTGTAGAGAAGTTGGTGTAGTCGAAGCGTCCTTGTTGATAGCCGCCGGTTTGGATTTTGCGGTTGTCGAGCAAGTTGTTGATGCTCAAGTTGAGGTTGAGCGAAGCAGAGCGGCTGAGGTAGATGAGCTTGCCGATGCTCATGTTGACGATGAGCGCTTCGTTGAACTTGTCCTGAGTGCTGATTTCGCTGATGCGTTGTTGCAATTCTTCTTCGCTTGAGCAAACTTTCCAGAGGTCGGGAAGTGCTTCGTGGCGAACTGGTGAGAGGTCAACATAAGCGCGGTTCATCCATGCGCCGTTCAATTCGAAGAACCACATGTGTGGGCCAGTGTAGTTGAAAGCGAGGCTGTAGGCTTCTTGTGGAGTGCCGCTCACGTAGAAGTTTTTCAGATATACGGTTTGTGTTTCGTCGGGTTTCGAGCCGTTTTCATAGCTGCGGGTGCCGGTAGGACGGTTCTTGTATTGGTAGCGTCCGAGGTTGGCTGCAGCCGAAACGGTGAGGTTGGATGTGAGTTTGTAGCTTACGCCCACTTCCACGCCCTTGAACACCTTGTGCACATTGGTGAGCGCGTAGTTCATAAATGTGCTTGCGAGGTCGTCGTAGAACGCTGTGCGTTCGGTGCCCTTGCGCATGTCGGTGTAGAAACCGGTAACCACGCCCTTGAAGTTGCGGAAGTTCCAGTTGTAAGAGATGTCGCCCGATGCGATGATTTCGCTGTTGAGGTCGGTGATTACGTCGTCTTTGATGCGAGGTGATACGTAGGCGTTGTACGACAGTGGAGCGCGAGTTCCATAGTAGCCGTGAGCCACGATGTTGTTGCGGCCGTCGATTTTAAACATCACGCTTGCCTTGGCGCCATAGTTGAAGAATTTGTGGGTTTCGCCCTTGCCGTAAGAGTTTTCAGGAGCACGACCGTTGCGCATGAAACCGTCGCGTTGGTATTGTGTATAGCTACCGGTAGCGCCGTAAGAGAGTTCCCATTTTGCAAACGACCAAGAGTTTTGGAGCCAGAGGTTGGCGCTGATTTGGTTGATGTTGTAGTCGTAGCCAAATCTGTCGTCCTTGGTGACTTTGCGGTTAGGGTTGTTGAGGTCGTTTTGAGCCATGTCGGGGTTGTCAGGGAAGTCGCGTTCGGCATATTGGTCGAAGTCGCTCCAGAACATACCGCCGAGGAGGTCTTTGATAGTCTTGTAGTAAGACGAACGGGTGTAGTTGGCACCGGCACCACCTTGGAGAGCGAGGTGATTGGTGAGTCGCATGTTCAGGTTGGTGTTGAGTTGCCAGCTTGCCTGGTTGCTGTGACGGTTTTCAAGGATGTAGCTTGAACCCTTGCCTTCCATTTCGTTGAGGTAGTTGATTTGGTAAAGGTTACCCCAGTTGATTTGGCGATAAGTGTCGTCGTCGCCCACCCAGCGTTCGCGATAGATTTCAGCGATAGTTGGGTCGGTCCAGTAGCTTGGAAGATAGCGGTAGTAGTCTGGACGAGGGTCGGCAGAGTTATACCAGTTGATAGCGCTTGAAGCGTAGAACGACTTGTGGAATGCCAAACCGGTGTTGAGGGTGGTTCCTGGCTTTGGTTTCCAAATCCAGTTGAGGATAGCTGTAGGGTCGAACGATTCCACTTCGCGAGCGTTGCGCTTCTTGCCTTGTTGCCAGCCCCAGCTGCTGTTGTAGAGGTTGTTGCCAGTGAGCTGGTAGCATTCCTCAAATGTAGCAGCGTTGCTTGCGCGGCGTGTTGGAGCGCCGAATGTGGTGAGCGCAATGCTGTGTTTAGAGTTGATGTCCTTTTGCACTGCGAGGAAGTAGCCCCAGCTCTTGTAGAACGAGCCTGGCACCACGCCTTCGTCGGCATAGCGACCGATGGCGCTAAGAGTTACAGCCCAGCCGCTTGGCATGAGGCCTGTGCTGAAAGTTGCCATGCCGCGCCAGCGGTAGTTGCTGTTGGTGTATGCCACGCTACCGCGGAAGCCAGGAGCATAATCCTTGGCGTAGGTGCTGATGTTGTTGGCACCGCCCACATCGCCGAGTGCATAGCTACGAGTGTCGAGACCCATACCGATGGCCTTGCTTCTGAATGCTTGGTTCAAACCACCGAGCATAGAGAAATTGAAGCGGCCGCGGCTTGCGTCGTTGAAGTACACACCGTTGATGTACTGTTGGGTGTACTCAGAATTGTAACCGCGAATGCGGAAACGCATCACGCTGAAGTTGTAGCTTGCAGCTTGATAAAATGGATTGTCGCTTGCGCCAGAGAGGGTAGCCACCGATTGGGTGTTGCCTTCTTCGTCTTCAAGTTGTGATTCTGTGATTACCACGTCGCTTTGGTCATCGTCGTTGGCAGTTTGCGCTGCTGGATTGAACGATGATGAAGTCATCGAGATGGCGCCTACATTGAAAATGCCCTTGGCGGGGATTTCGACGGCGGTTTCACAGTCCTTGTAACCATAGCCAATCACGAGCAGAACGTCGCTTCCTGGTTGCGCATCGCTAATGAGGAAGTCGCCCGAAGGACCGGTTGTTACGGTATTGCCTTGGTTGTCGAGCATTACCGTAGCACCCACTACAGGCAGTCCGCTCTTGGCATCAATCACCGTGCCTTGCACGCCCGTTTGGGCCCATAGAGCCGAGGCGCTCATCAGCAGGGTGAGAAGCAAAAACAGTTTACGTTTCATAAATGGATGTATTAGTATTAATTGTTCTTATAAAATCAAAATAGCTGTTGCAAAGGGTTGCAACCCCCAAAATTAGTAAATTTTTTTCAAACTTTCATAATATTAGTGTGTTTTCTTGATTTATTTTGCAACTTTACGCATCAAAATGCGCATGGAGAAGCAATTTGTGCTCGAAAATTGCAGATTGTAGAATATTTGCCTATTTTTGCCCTAACAATTGCAGTGATAGCCTTTTGGCTTTTTTTCAAACCATCATTTTTTTTGCCTATGACTTCTAAAAATATCGTTTTGCTTCCCAACGGGAAATACAGTTGGGTGTATGAAATGAGTCTGTACAGTAATCCCACCATTCTGCTGATATTGCTGAAAATATTCTTTTGGATTTTCACGGTGATGGGGGTGCTCCTGTCGCTGCTCAACATCGGCGACAGCTGGTATGGATGGCCGGAGTTTCTCGACTTCCTGAAATCGTGGGCCATTTTCATGGCTTGCGCCCTGGCTTTTGTGACGGTGGGCTACTATATCTATGCGCTGCTGATGGGCGGCAAATATTGCGTGCTCTTCGAGATGAACGACGAGGGCGTGCTCCACAAGCAGATGCCCAAGCAAGTGAAGAAGGCGCATCTGCTCGCCATGCTGGGTATGGGCATTGGTGCCGCATCGGGCAATGTGCAAGGGTTTGCCACGTCGGCGATGGCACGCGCCAAATCGCAGATGTATAGCAGTTTCAAGTCGGTGAAATCGGTGGAGGCATATCCGAGCCGGAATCTGATAAAAGTGAATTCCACTTTGAATTATAATCAGGTGTATGCCGCCGATGAGGATTTTGAGCAAGTGCTCCACTACATCCTGGAGCGTGTGCCGAAAAAGGCGAAAATACGGCTTTGAAAAGTGATTTTTTTGACCCAAATTGAAAATCCGCGGAATTTTATATTGAAAATCCGCGGAATTT
>JAUNNJ010000102.1 GCA_030531495.1 Bacteroidales bacterium | reverse complement strand
TTTCTTATTTCTTGAAATCAAGGCATTTTTGGATATTTCTGGAAGTCGGGTTTGCGCTTTTCAAGGAAAGCCTTGCCGCCTTCTTGTGCTTCGTCGAGGAAGTAGTAGAGCATGGTAGCATCGCCTGCAAGTTCTTGGATACCAGCCTGTCCGTCGAGTTCGGCATTCAAGCCAGCCTTAATCATTCGGAGAGCCATAGGAGAGCGTTCCATCATGATTTCTGCCCATTCCACGCAGGTATCTTCAAGTTGTTCCAGTGGCACCACCTTGTTGACCATACCCATTTCTTCTGCTTCCTTTGCAGAATATTGACGGCAGAGGAACCAGATTTCGCGTGCCTTCTTTTGACCAACGATGCGGGCGAGGTAAGATGAACCGAAGCCGGCATCAAATGAGCCAACCTTAGGACCTGTCTGTCCGAAAATGGCGTTTTCGCTGGCGATGGTCAAGTCGCATACGAGGTGGAGCACATGGCCACCACCCACTGCATAACCGTTGACCATGGCGATAACAGGCTTGGGCAAACGGCGAATCTGCATTTGCACATCGAGCACGTTGAGGCGTGGCACACCGTCTTCGCCCACATAGCCACCGCGTCCTTTCACATTCATGTCGCCACCGCTGCAGAATGCCATATCGCCTGCTCCGGTAAGGATTACCACACTGATGCGGCTTGCTTCGCGACAGTAGGCGAATGCCTGGCTCATTTCCCAAGTGGTGCGAGGGGTGAACGCATTGCGATAACGAGGGCGGTTGATAGTGATTTTGGCAATGCCATTATACTCTTCAAAAAGGATTTCCTTAAAATCGAATCCTTCGATATTTTTCCAATTTCTCATAATTTGAAAGTTGTATATATTTTTTCTATTTCTTGTTTATCAATTTCAGGGTCGGTAAAAACTTCAACAACAAGTGTAGTATTTTCTCGAGAGAGGCGTTTTATGTTATTGTCCAGTTCTTCCATGTTGTGAACTGCTACATAAGCAACACCATTTTGTTTGCAAATGTGTTCTGCGTTGGCATTATGCAGTCCTACGGCAAATGGATTGGAAGAAAATCCTTTTACTTGTCGGAATATTCCTCCTTCTCCATTGTTGAGAAGCAAGATGCTTAAATTATTTGTCGTATTATTGTTCCAAAAAGCATTGCTATCGTAAAAAAATGATAAATCACCAGTCACAAGCACTACTTGTTCATCTTCTTTCAGTGTCAGTGCATATCCTACAGCGGTGGACACGCTGCCCTCAATGCCGTTGATTCCACGGTTGCACCACACATGCTGGCGAGCAAATAGGTTGGCGAGTCGGATGGCGCTACTATTGGCATAATGGGTATGTGGTCCATAATCAGACTTGTAGAATTGTTTTTCAAAAGCTTTTACTGCAGCTGCTTGCGAATATGCGGGGCTATAGTTGATGATGAAATCATCAGAAGCTGTGAGAGCGTCAGCCCATAAGTCTAAGTAAGACTGAATGGAGTAGGGAGTTCTGGGGGCATGAATCCGGTATGCAACATCCACGAAATTGCAAAATGTTTTCAAATCGCAATTGAGAATGCCTACGAGATTTTGGAAGGTGTCAGAAATTTCGTCATTCTGACTTATTCTCCAGGTTGCTTTCGCTTTCCTTAGGAATTTTTTCAGACGTTTGCTAACAATATCGCCTCCCATGTGTAGCACAAGGTCGGGGACATATTTCTTATCGTTGTCTTCAATGGCTTTCAGTACAAGATCCACGGTGCAAATTTCGGAATAGGCTCCCAATGCTTCGTTGATGATTACAGCCCTCTCATTTAGTAATTCCAACGACTCAAAAATTGAATATAAAGTGTTTTCGTCGGTTTGCCCTATGACAATCATTGGTCGTTTTGCTTTTAAGAACTCCTCCATGAAAGGCTCTGTATTACACAAATCCTTTTCGTAGAATTCTATTTTTCTTTCTTTTGGCAATTTTTCCGCGGTGTATTCGAAGAGGGGCTCGCTGAGTGGCACATTGATGTGTACGCTTGGGCGATGTGATTTCTTGGCTTCAATGAGCGCTTCGTTCACCGAGCGGTTCACATGCCAGCGTTCTTCATCGGTGTGCGGCTCTGGAATATTCACGCACTTACCCACAAAACTGCCCAGCGCACCCACCTGAGGCATGGTCTGGCCATCGTTCTGTCCAATCCAAGCTGTAGGTCGGTCGGCAGATACCACAATGATACCATGGTGCTGATAAGTGGCTTCTGCCACTGCAGGTGCCGTGTTGAGCAATGCCGTTCCGGAAGTGACGCACACCACCGTGGGTTGTCCAGTGGCTTGGGCGATTCCCAATGCCACAAATGCAGCACTGCGTTCATCGGTCACGGGATAACACATGATGTGTGGGCATTCGCTGAAATTGTGGATGATGGCCGCATTGCGTGAGCCAGGGCAAACCACGGCATGCTTCACGCCGTGTGCCACAAGCAATGATGTGAGTATGTTGATATTTTCCTTGTTGCTGTACATATTTATATATAATAGAGTGGCGACTATTTCTTAAAATTTGGATTGAAGCATCTGCGCATTGTGCCCATTTTTGCTTCAGTTTCTTCCCATTCCTGCTGCTCAATGCTGTCGCTGATGAGTCCACCACCAGCATACAGGGTGCAAATACACCCCACGATTTTCATGCATCTGAGCGACACATACAGGTCGGAATTGCTGTTGATGTTCAGCGGACCCATGAAACCGCTATAATAGTCGCGAGGAAATGTTTCGTGATTGACAATGAATTCTTTAGTTACATCTTTCGGTATGCCGCAAACGGCAGGAGTGGGGTAGAGCTCGCCGAGAAGATCGCCCACATGCGAAGCATCGTTGAGTGCAAAAGTGAATTCGCTCTTCAAATGCACCAAATCGCCAGCGTGGGCAGTCATAGGGCCTCGCAAATCAATGTCGTGCGCATAGTGCTCAAGACATTTGCTGATGTAAGTGGAAACGAGGCGCTGCTCCCTGATGTTTTTCACACTCCATCCATTCTGCTCTTGGTCGGCTCTCATCGTTCCAGCCAATGCCATCGTGCGCCATAGTGGTCCTCGCCCTTGGAGTAATATTTCGGGCGTAGCCATCAGCCAAGTTCCGCATTCTTCAGCGCTGACCAGCACAATCATTTGCTGTGGATACAAGGTACAAGCACGGTTGAACATTCTTATAGGGTCCACCTCTTGGTCGAACACTTCCGACGTTTGGCGTGCGAGCACCACCTTTCGGAAGGTGCCATTGGTGAGTTGCTTGTGAAAGGCCGCAAATGTTTGGGCATAGTCTGTTCGCTCTTCTTCAAGTATTGTTGCACTTAATTCGAAAGGCTCGTTGTTGTCGATTTCAGGCACAAACTTGCTCACCTCCTCCGGCTCAATCAGAAGAATAGGGTTTTGCTCCGAAGGGGAGAATGGAGCAATCACGAAGCCGCTACATCCGTTCAATTCGCTACAATTGGCCACCACTGTGGCTTGTGAAGCGGTAATTCTTGTGGCCAAGGTTTCGCCTGGCATTCTATATAGCGCGTATGGTTTCATTTGTTGATAGTAATCATATAGTTGGTGACGCGTGATGTGAAGCAGAGCGTGCCCTCCTCGTCAAAAATGTCAACATTCCACACATGGGTGGTTTTGCCTTGGTGTAGGATTTTTGCCACAGCCTTGATGGTTTGGCCGATGGGCACAGCATGCAGGTGGTTGGCTGTCACGTTCAATCCCATGGGGAAATGCTCCTCATCTAAAGCCGAACTGCCAATGCCAGCAAGGTTTTCTGCCACAGCCAGCGAAGTGCCGCCATTGAGGAAACCGGCAGGCTGTCCCACTGCCTGCGTTACTTTAAGTGTAGCCACTGCTTCGTCGGGCTCAGGTGTGCTGACCAGTTGCATTCCAAGCGTAGTAGCAAGAAATTCAACTTTGTCGGCCATTTCTATAAACTTGTCAAGATTCATAGTCTTAATATATATAACTTACAAATATAGCAAATTTTTTCCAACTACACCCCATCATTCGCCCACCTTTTTCCCCCTCCAGAATTGATACGCTGCACTTAAAAAAGCAGGATTACAGTAACCAGTGGGTTATAGCAATCCTGCCGTGTTGAATTTATGGTGGTAGTGACTATCTTGCCATTCTTATTTGACCGTTTTGGATATAGTATTCACCTCGAGGGCGTGACCCCATTCTTTGACCTTTGAGGTTGTATATCCGTTGGTCGTTGCGATACTTTCTGCGGTTGCTGTTGTTGTCGATAGTGCGGATGTCGGTTGAAATGTCGGACGATTCCAACTTGAAAGTAGAGAGAGGCTTATAGCCCAAATCTTCCATCAGCTCATCCCACTTTTCGGGCAATTCGATTTTCACGGTAGAAAAACCGCCGCCAGGCATCGTTTGGATTTTGTTGCGTGATGCGTCGCCAGTGATGAGGAAGGCTGTAGAGCCCTTTTCCATAGTGGGCACGGTAAGCATGGTGGTTTCTGGAGTGTCGTACCATTCAGGTGTCGGTGTCATTTCTCCGCCTTCACTGCTGCTAATGTGGCTCCTGTATTGGTTGAAAGTGTGTTCGCCATCATCTTTGCGACTGCCAGGGTTGGCGTAATAGTTGGCAAATGCACGCTCTTGAACAGGGCGGCGAGAATTCTCCATCAGCTCGTCTTCAAGTTTTGAAATCGTAGTGTATTCTGATGAAAGGATAGATGCCACAGGCTCGGTCATTAGCACAACGCGGTTGGTGAATTGCTTGCCACTGCCTAAAGCAAACTGGCAGCGTTCGGAAATGTCCCAAGCAAGCAATTGCATCACTTTTTCGGGGTCGATTGTGGACGGTGCCATATTGTTGCCCCACATCAATGCCGATGCACAAGTAATGGAGTTGTCGTTGATATTCAGCCCGTTTTGTTCGTTCCAAGTGGGCCATCCCACTCGCTTGCACGCTTCTTCGTCTTCAACGAGGCACCACGGAACGAGGTAACCGAACGAGCCCATACGGCTTTGGCCCACATAATAGCCAGCAAGATTCATCATTGCAAGATTCATAAATCGGCTGATGGCAGTGTTGGCTTCAGCATTGATTTCGCCTTGTCCGCTACTGATGCCCAACTGGCGTGCCACAGGTCCATTAATCCAAGAATATGGCACCCATGCGTGTGTGCTGGCCAAAGTGCGACGGAAGTCGCCGCCTTCCATTGCTTTCGTCATTGCAATCAAGATAGGCATATATTCAGGTTTGCAACCAGCCATACATGCGTTCACTGCCACATGCCATGTGGTGGTGTTGCGATAAGAGGCAGGGTGAATAGAAATTGTTTCGTCCCATGCGTAGTCGGTATAGTCGAGATACTTTAGCACCTGCTCAAATGTAGGTGGCATGAATGGTGCTCCATCCGACCATCCCATTTTTTTGAAATAGTCGTAGATTTGGTCGATAGTGCCGTGATACACATCATCGGTGATGCCTTGTGCTGCTCCAGCACTTGCATATTCATCGGGAGTGATAGGGGTAGTGAGTGCCGCTACAATTTGAGGCCAGGTGATTTCATCGGTGTTCTTGATGAGTTGTTCTTCGGTATGGGAAGCGAACGCACCTGGATAGACGGCAACCCTCAACACTGGCACACCATTGTTGCGAGCGGTGTAGCGTGCTTGCTGGTCGAAGCCAGGGGCTGTGACAATGACAGAAGGAATACCTAATTTTTCAGCCACGATGCACGAACCGGTTTCCTTTGGTGTGCAGATACCGCACCCACCATTTCCTGCAATCACAGCGTCAACCTTCAGGTCGATAAGGCGTTGGCGAAATTCTTCAGTTGACGGGCGGGAGATGCCAGGAGAGGGATAAGGACCGGCAATTGGCAACTCGTCGTACATGATGATTTTGGCTGTAGGATAATTCTTCTCAATGAGGCGTTTGATTTCGGGGTGGGTAACGAAATACATGAAATCTTCGCCCACAAGAGCAATGGTTTTTCCGTCGAGAGTGTTGAGGCGGGGTGCCATCTTGATTGGTTCAATAGTTGAAAATCCCACAGGGCTCACCACATTGAATGTGGCTGGGCCAGATGTTGTGCTACACGAACTGTCGCACTCGAATCGGTCGCTTTGAGCATAGCAGAAGACCGACGACAATAGCAATAGAATTACATATAATGTTCTCATATGTAGTAAAATAAAAGATATGAATAAAAACAGTGATTTATCGGTTGGCGCTACGTCTCTGTCTTTGAGAGCGTTGCTTTCGTTCTTGCAGGCGTTTTTGTATATTGTCTTCAACCGAGAAAAACTTGCTCAATTGCTTGGGTGTGAGCACTTCCGCCAGCTTATCGGTGTAGCGGAGTCGAATGCTTTGTGCCTGTTCCTGAAGTTTGATGCGTTTTTTCACGCGTTCCACCGAAGCGTCTTTGTCGTTGGCTCGGCCTTGAGGCATTGATGCCATTGTCGCATTCCATGCCGAGCGGATTTCTCTGCAATAGCTTTCGTAAATAGGAGCGAATGCCTTTTTCTGGCTATCGGTAATGTCGAGTTGGTAAACCATTTCTGCGAGTTTCGCATCAAATAACTTTTGGTCAAATTCTTTGGTGCGTCGGCTCTGTGCAGAGGCTGCTATAGATGTGAGCAGCAGCACTAATGTGAGAATTCTTTTAAGCATATTTCGTAGTATTTTTTATTCATATTCAGCGACACCTTCCACCTCGTAGCAGAATAAATCAGAAGCCTCTTGGTCGGATATTTTCGACAGATAGTTGTCGAGCGGGCTTTGTGATGTGGTTACAACATTTTCGTTTTTTGAATTGAGGAAATGCATTCCCGCCATAGCCACAGCAATTGCGACACAGGCTGCGGCTGCAATTTTGAAGAATAATGTAGGTCTCTGTTTCGCCTTTTTAGGTTGAGATTTATGCTTCAGAGCATTGTCGGTAGCTTTTTCAAGCAGGCTCTTCACATAATCGTCCTTCTCGTCGAAAGGCATATTTGTTTTGGTGTCGGTTATCATATCGAAATGTCTTTTATATGCTTTTGAATAGTTTTCGAAGCCAAATGGTAGTTGGTTTTCAGCGTATTGATGCTTTTGCCTGTGGCAACGGAGATTTCTTCGTACGACAAATCATCGTAATATCTCATATAGAAAACCAATCGTTGAGTGGTTGGCAGCGATAGAACGGCTTTGTGGAGTTCCATTTCTGCTGTGTGCAGATTCACCGCGTTCTCGGCAACGAGGGTAGCCGTCAGGGCAGGTGACAGGTCGTCGATACTTTGGAAGAAATGTTTCTTTTTGCGGAGTAGCTGGAGCGATTCGTTTGTGGCGATTCGATAGAGCCAACTCTGGAGTTGTGATTCATCTCCATTGAAATCGCCAATCGCAGCATAAACTTTTATCAGAGAGTCCTGCAGCACATCTTCTGCATCGTCATGCCCCACCACAATGCGGCGAATATGCCAATAGAGCCTATTGCCATAGGTCTGGACAAGTGTGCGGAATGCCGACTCTTTAGTCGATTCCTCTCTGATGAGTTGTAGTATGTTGGTCTCTTTTTGCAAACTGCTTATAAATTATTTCAACCAATTTCTGTGGCCGTTCTGATAGTATAATGCTTCGACTACGGAAAAGTTAAAAAAGAAAATCCTTTTTTTTTGAAAAAAAGCAGAGGCGGCTATGACATTATTGTATAAGCCGCCTCTGGAAGAGTATATTTTGTGATATTACTCTGTTAGAATTGTCGTGCTACATTAAGGATTACCTCACCAAGTGTAGGATGACCGTGAACACTTGACGTGAGCACGTCGATAGTGGCTTCGGCATTCATGGCCATTACCACTTCTTGAATCAAATCGGCGGCATGTGGACCGCAAATGTGGCAGCCTAAAATTTGGCGAGTGGAATTGTCGACTATCATTTTCACAAGGCCTTCTGTTTCGCCCATGGCAAGTGCCTTGCCGTTGGAGCGGAAGAAACCTTTTTTCACTGTCACATCCAGTTCCTGAACCTTGCATTGCTCCTCAGTGATGCCCACCATAGCCATTTCAGGAGTGGTGAACACTGCACTTGGAATGATGTCAAGTTTCATCTTGTCGGTCTTTCCTTCAATCGCAGCCAATGCTCTCATACCATGGGCCGTGGCTGCATGAGCAAGCATGCAACGACCATTCACGTCGCCAATAGCATAGATGCTTGGAATGCTGGTTTGCATATTGTCGTTCACCTCAATTCCACGTCGGCTCACCTCAATTCCAAGTGCTTCTACGCCTTCCGGAATCACTGGTTTGCGACCCACTGCCATCAGCACGGCTTCACATTCAATTGCCTGTTCCTTGCCTTTGGCTTCGTATGTCACGGTGTAGCCATTTTCGCTCTTTGCAATAGATTTCACGCCAGCACCGACTTTTATATCGACGCCGCGTTTGCCCATCACTGTGCGGAGGCGTTTTGCCACATCCTTGTCGAATGGGGGGAGAATTTCTTTGCAGAATTCCACCACACTCACTTCCACGCCGAAACTGCTGAATATGCCAGCGAATTCCATACCAATCACGCCGCCACCAATCACGCAGAGACTGTTGGGAAGTGTGGTCATAGCCAGTATGTCGTCGCTATTCATAGCAAATTCAGCTCCCTCGATAGGCAGCGCTTTTGGGGCAGAGCCAGTGGCAATCACGATATTGTCGGCCTCTGCTGTTTCATCACCCACGCTCACAGTGTGGTCATCCACAAGTTTCGCTTCGCCGTGCAACACGGTGATTTGTGGATTGTTGAGGAGCATACCGATGCCGTCGCGAAGTTGGCCGACCACTGCATCTTTTCTTTCTACTGCCTTGGCATAGTTCACGCAGATGCCGTCCACACTCACACCAAATGCTTCCGCATCGTGGATGAGATTGAGCACTTCGGCATTTCGGCAGAGTGCCTTGGTGGGAATGCAACCACGGTTCAGACAAGTGCCGCCCAGGTTGTCGCGTTCCACAATCGCCACTGTCCGACCGTGTTGAGCAGCTTCTGCTGCCATTTCGTAACCGCCGGGACCAGCACCAATAATAATCAAATCATATTTCATAAATGATGATTTTTATGAGAAATTTGATGATAGAGATTAGAAATTAGATATTAGATGGTTAGCGGGCATTAGCCCCAGATGTTTTTGCTATCTAATCTCTAACTTCTAATCTCTAACGTCTGAGGTCTAACATCTTAAATTACAATTCTTCAACTGCACAGAGTTCATTCCAGGTGACAATCTGCTTCAAAGCAGCCTTGGTGTCGTCGAGACGGCGAACTGGGGTGGTGTGAGGAGCTGTCTTCACCAATTCTGGGTCATCCTTGGCTTCTTGTGCAATTTTCTTCATCACAGCGATGAATCCGTCAAGTGTTTCCTTGCTTTCGTTTTCGGTAGGCTCAATCATCAGTGCCTGGTGGAAAAGCA
>JAUNNJ010000142.1 GCA_030531495.1 Bacteroidales bacterium | reverse complement strand
TAAAAAGAATTCAAAAAAAGCCGCCTCCCGAACTACCGGGAAGCGGCCAATATTCTAAAATCATAATCAAGAATTAAAGAATTAAAGAAATAATTGGTTTAATTCAATTCTGATTAAAAAAATCTTTAATTCCTTAATTCTTGACACTTATCCTCTACCTGAGTTAGCCGAGGATGAGGGAATGTTGACAAGGAGAGCTGTTCGCGGCGCCAGCTTCGCTGACACACCGCTGCTCACCTTGCCGAGATGATTCTTATTGCGCAAGAATCATGTTCACGAGGGCGGTAACGTCGGATACGTTAACCACGCCATTGCCGTCGATGTCGCAAACGCTGTCGCTGTAGCTTGCAGTGCCCAGAATCTTGTTCACGAGGGCGGTAACGTCACTCACGTTCACCACGCCATTGCCATCAACATCGCCCTTCAGCGCCTGTGACCAGCGGTCCACTTCAATCGTGGTGGTGGTGCCTGCAAGGCTGCTTGAAAGTTGCAAGTAGGCATAGCCTGTATTCAGGTTGTAGCTTGAGGTTGGCTTCCAGAAGTATTTATTGCTCTTAGAAAACAGGTAGCCCACGTTCACGTTGTAAACATTCACTAAGCCATCGGCAGAACCCTTCAGCAAGTTAGTTGGTTCGCTTGGTGTGGTGCTTGGACGGTTCAACAGGTAGGTTTTGCCCTTAGTGAAGCCGTCAACGAGCAAGCCTGTTGAGGCTGGAGTGGCAGTCACCTTCTGGGTGTAGGCCTTCTGCTCTGCCTTTTGGTAACTGTAGACGGTGTAGGCATTCAGGCCTGCAGCATTCCAGTCGACAGGATGAGCCACGCTGAACGATATGACAATAGCGTCGTCATCCATTTGGAAATAAGAGTTCAAGCGGTCGATGGGGTTGTTGGTATCAACGGAGAACTTGGTCCAATTGTCTACACTCTTCTTGTAATCGGGATACGATGTCCACTTCACATAGCAGTGGAAATCGCTGGCATTTGCACCGAAGAACTGGCCACCCCATGAGCGGGTGCCTGATTGCTGCATGAGCACGAGTTCTTTCAACCATGGGCAGTTCACAAAGGCGTATCGTCCGATATAAGTAACTGTGGAAGGAACTGTGAACTGAGTGATACTGGTGCCCATGAATGCATAATCGCCGATGCGCACAAGATTCTTCATATCTGAAACTTTGACATCATTAGCACTTGCTGCGCCCGCCAAAAGGCTATCACCAAATTCGGTCATCAAATATGACTTGCTGCCACCATTTGTTACATTCTTTTCAGCATTGGATCCGATGAAAGCGGAGGCTTGAATAGTTGCAACTGCTGGATGATAAACATATTTAGCCTTACCATCGTAGGTTACGCCATTCACAGTGACTGGTACGTTACTTGTCACGGTCATGTGATAGCGGGTATTGTTCATATTTCCATTGTTGAAGGTGAAGTCGTAGGCACCAGCCATCACGTTCAGCTTGCCCCATTGTGGGTTGCTCTTGTATTGCTGTACGCAGCCTGTAGGCACATAGAGCTTACAAGATGATGGTACATTGGTCAAATCCCAATTTGTGGCTTTTGACCAGTATGAACCGTTGATTACCAACTCCTCGAGGTGGTTGTTTTTAGCGATAGCATATACGCCAAAAGATGTCAATGAAGAAGGTATCAAAAGATGCTTAAACGAGTTGTTGTAGAAAGCATACGAGCCTAAGTATTTGAGGCCGTAAGGGAGGTCAAGGGCATTGGCGATGCGGCAGTCGTAGAAAGCACACGGCTCTTTCATTTAAGATTTCGTTGCTCACTTAAAAATGTTGTTATTTTA
>JAUNNJ010000101.1 GCA_030531495.1 Bacteroidales bacterium | reverse complement strand
ATCTTCTTCTAATCTCAATTTTTGCCCAAGTGAAAGATTTGCATTATCTTTGCCAAGCAATTATGTGATGCCTCCGTAGTTCAACGGATAGAACGAAGGTTTCCTAAACCTTAAATCAGGGTTCGATTCCCTGCGGGGGTACGAAGGAGAAGGTGTTAACGCATTATGTGACAATGCGTTGACGCCTTTTTGCTTTTGGCGATATTTTGGCGATTTGGCGGATTAGTGGAAATGTGGTGTTGAAATACAATTCGCCTGTGGTAGGACGCGATATTTCGCGTCCTCGCTAAAACAAGGATACCAACAAACGAGAAACAGCGCAAGTATCGGTTCCCTAAAGTTGGAAGTCAAAAGAATGGCAAGAAAGCGTAAATCCCCCGAAACCCCATCGAGAGGCGAACGCGAAATATCGCGTCCCACTGCAAATTTGGCAAATACATATGGAGCATTTTGAATACAGCTTTCCATATTCGCACTACCCCATCAATTTTCCTCTGAGCCGAAGGTGAGGGGCAGGAGCGGGCGTAAGAGGGCTGGAGGCCCGATGTGTGAGCGCGAGCGAACGATAACCCCGGTTGGAGCGGAACGCGTAGGCCGGGGAGCAGGGATGAGTCCTCCCAACCAAAGCGGGCTGAAAGTCCGCGACTGCTGCTATCTTGGTAACATGAAAAGTGATAAAAACAAAAATTTCCGCATAAAAAAACAATAAACTGTTACAAAGTGTCGAATATTTTTTATAAATTTGCAATAGTAATTTAAATTTTACCTGATTATGAAGAAAATTTTACTCGTTCTTGCTGCGGTTTCTTCATTCGCTACGGCTGTTGCTCGCGACGTAATTGTTGAAAAGGCGGCTTCCCAAGAAGCAAATTTGAAATTAACTAATGTTGTGGTTCGTGATGGACAGCCAGTCTTCGCTGCTCCTATGAAATCTCCCGACAACAGTTTGTGGTACAAGCGTCCTGCTGGTTCGCTGTGTCCTGCTTTGAGTGGCTATCTTACCACCCAGAACTCTGGATGGGTTCGCGCTGCCAATGCTGTGAACTTCTTCCCTGCGCAGAGCACGGTCGAATTAGTGAATGCAAGTTCTTCTCCAGCATCTACTCAATGGAATTTCACTGCAAGAAAGAAAGGAAAGGCCATTGACTTTAAAAATGTAGAAGTAAAGAATGGTAATGCATATGTCACTACATTTGGTTGCGGTGCATATACTGTTCCACAGTTGGAAGGTGCTGCGGGCACATACTACTGGGGTGAGGAAGCTCCCAAGGCAGAAGAATATCCTTCAATGGTTGGTGTCGACTCGCTATATGATGTAGGCTTTGAAGAAATGCCTCTTGAAGTGACCATTTTCCAAGGCTCAGGCGGTATGTATTATGTTGGTACACGTGTCGATCGCGTCGACTTCAACGGCGACGGCGCTGCTGAGGCTGTTTGGCAGGATGGTTTCCACATGTTCTACCCAAAGCCACTTGCTCCATTATCGTTTAGCCGCGTCGATATTCCTGTCACCAGCTATGGCGGTGAATTCTTCTCTGGCGAAGGCAAACTCACCTTCACTATCTATAAGGTGAAAAAAACTCCTGCTGGCGGCAAGACCTTCGGCGATGTAATTTATACCACTAAAGTCGATGCTTCGAATTTTGCTCAGGAACCTGGTATTCTGATTATGGGTAAGCAAGCCCACTTGTTGATGTACATGAATCCCGACAAGCAAAGCTTTATTACAATTGATGAAGAATTTGCTGTTGAACTTAAAGGTTTCCAACAACCTGGTGTAGATCTCGGTACACGCACCGTAATGAGATTTGCTGATGCGAAGGCCAACCCTGAAGCAGTGCCTGTGCTGTATCGCGACTTCCAAGATCGCAACGGTAATTTTGTTGGTAGCGTGATATATGGCAACAATGATATGGGTGTGCCCATTTCGTTCTACGGTGGATATGATGTCGTGAGAATAGAGTCTGAAAATTCCGACATCCAGGTTAGCGCCGATGGTGCATCTTGCTCATCTTCCGTACGCATGGCCACTTCCGCTTCTTGGGTTTCCAAGGCTGGCGCAGAACTGTATAAGTTGGTCGATGCTCCAGAATGGGTAAAGGGCGTTAATGCTCAGAAGGTGGAACCAAGCCTCTACGACCTCACAGTGGTTTGCGACCCACTTCCTGCCGGAATGGAATCGCGCAGTTGTCAAGTGAAGGTGAAGAGTTACATGGCTGCTGAGAGCGATGTAATCACTATCACACAAACTGCTGCTGGACCAGCTCTTATGGGCGATGTGAATGGCGACGGCGAAGTGAACGTGAGCGACGTTACAGCGCTTATCAACAGAATTCTCGGCACCGCTTCGTTCGACGACTCTGTTTGCGACATGAATGGTGATGGCGTAGTGAACGTGAGTGATGTTACCGCGCTTATCAACAACATTCTGGGCGAATAAATCCCGACTAATTATTAACTCAACAATATTTTACATTTATGAAACGACTGCTTTTATTGGCTTTTGCCGTCATGGCTATGCTTGGCGCAAGGGCAGAAGAGGATGCGAATGCAGTGTTTGTGCATCCAAAGGAAGGTGTGCCGGTGGCTTATCTCTTTGAGGCTAAACCAGTGGTTACCTACACCGAGAGTGAAATAGTGATTAAAGGAACAGGCATCGATGTGGTTTATGCTATCGCAGATGTCGAAAAAATGGACTTTGATGTTGTGCAGCCCACTTCAGTCGACGATGTGAAGGCTTCAAACGTGAAGGTCATGTGCAATGGCGACCAGGTGACAGTGGTCGGTATCGAGGCTCAATCTCCCGTTTTCGTTTACAATCTCGCCGGACAGATGGTGGCCAAAGCTGTAGCCGACGCTGGTGGTAGTGCTTCTGTAGAAGTGCCAGCAGCAGGTCCAAACTTCTATATCATCAAGACAAATTCAGTTTCATTTAAAATTGCTAAAAAATAATATTCAGTTATGAAAACAAGAAATATCGCAGTAGCAGCAATGCTTGCACTTTGTGGTACAGCATTTGCACAAACATCAATGAAGATAACATTCAAGGATGCATCAAAGCAACCAGTTTCTTACGACATCTCAGAAGTTAAGGAAGTCACTTGGGAAGCTTCGGAACCTGCCGACGAACGCATCGTGGATATGGGCCTCTCTGTTAAGTGGGCGTCGATGAACGTGGGCGCTACCACTCCATATGAGACTGGTAGCTTCTTCCAATGGGGTGAAGTTAAACCGCAAACAGGTAGTTTCAACTGGGCAGACTACCAACATTGCTTGGGTAGCAACAACACGCTCACCAAGTATGCCAACAACGAAACCTATGGCTTGGAAGTTGACAACCAGGGCGTTCTCCTTCCGGAAGACGACGCTGCTACAGTTAATTGGGGCGAGCACTGGCGCACTCCTACACTTGCAGAGTTCAATGAATTGCTCAACAATGTAACAAAGGAAACTGTAGTTATCGATGAAGTGAAGTACATCAAGCTCACCAGCAAGGTGAATGGTGCAGAGTTGTGGTTCCGCCCAGGTGGATATGGTAGTGATAACAAGTTCACTATGCCAACCACAATGGTTTATTTGTGGCTTGCTGATTGTGAATTCCAATACATGTGCTTCCGCGCATGGGAAGGTATTATAGGCACCGGCACCACTTCTGGTAATTTCCAATCGGGTTACGGCGACCGCCGTTTTGGCAACAATGTTCGTCCAGTTTACGTTCCTTAAGAACAAGAGCAACATAGCATAATGCAGGGCTGCACCACCATAGAAGGTGCAGCCTTTTTTTTCGCTCCGCGCCGAATTAGCGAATTATTTTATTATTGTCACGAATTTAGCGTCATCGGCTTGTCGCTCCGCACCGAATTATGTTTTTCAGTATCCTAGAGCAAAAACGCTCCCCAACAAATTTCGATTGAATTCCCCTCCAAGACCCGTAGACCTGTGGATTGTATTGACTCGTAGAGTAGTCGTTTGTAGCCTCAAAAAAGGGCTGAAAGCCCGCGATATGCGCACTTCGAACACCCACCCCGCAAGACTACAGTTAAATACTGAGCACTCACCAAAAAACTCGTAGTCTCATTGGCTTGTTGACCTGTAGACTTGTAAAAAAAGCGTCCTGAAGGGCATGCCTCCAGGACGCTTTTGATATTCTTACAGAAGTGGTGTCTGTTACTTGATAGCTTGGCCAGCGATGTTGTACTTCACACCATTCTTTTCGATAACCACTTGGCCGTTTTCAATGTATTTGCAAACGCTGTTGGTCTTTTCTACATTGAGATCATTAACTCCTGTGATAGGCTCTTGTGGGAAAATGTCGTCCCAAGAATCGGTAATGCGAAGAGCGTCAACGAGCAAGTTTGGACCACTTGCATTGGCAGCTGGCTGACGGAATTCAAATGCTTGAATTTGTGAAGCGTCAGCGCCAGTGTCGTTTGCTTTCACGAATGGAGCAGAGAGGTCGGTGTTTGGGGTTGGGTTGATAAACACCTTTACGGCATCGTTCTTTGTGCCTTCAACCCATTCGTATGAAAGGACCACAAGATAGGTTTCGCCAAAGTTCAATTCCTGTGCCGCCTTTGCAATCGACATATTGCTATTACGAGAAACGCCCACTACGAATGTCTCTTCTGAAGTACCTGCTAAGATTGACATTCTACCGATTTCAGAAGGGGTGCCACCATCCACGAATTTTGTGTAAGAGGTTGTACCTGGTGCGAGGAATGAGAAAGAGAAGGTGGAAGCAGTTGTCATATTTTCAACATTCATCAAGAATGCAGCGTAGAGCGTTTTGCCAGTTTCAGCAACGATAGAATTGTCGGCCATATTCACCATTGCGTCTTGGCCGTTAGCTACAGCGGCGAGCTTTACAGCACCACCCACTGCTGTGTTTTGGTAACCTGCTTTAGTAAGTGGAGAGTTTACCACTTGAATCAAACCGCATGTCTGGGTGTTGTAGTGCATCCAGTTGCCATTGGTGAGTTCTGCATTCAAAAGGTTGCCAACGGGGTATTCAAAGTTGTCTGATACCAATGTCTCAGCATTTGCGCTGAAAGATGCAGCTGTGAGCGCTGCGGCTACGAGAGTAAAGATTTTCTTCATAATATAAATATTTTACGATTTTACAGATATTTACTAAAATTGATTACAAATTTATACAAAATCACTTAAAATTCCAAATTGCCTGTAAGAAAATTCACTCTCCCTGGAAAAATCACAAGAAAAGGGCAGCGGTGTGATAGGGCTGACGTCCCGAAATGTGAGCGCAAGCGAACGATAATTCCGGTCGTAGCGAAGCGAGGCCAGGGATAAGCGGCACACCCAACTAAAGCGGGCTGAAAGTCCGCGATAGCGCCCACGCCAGCGCCACAAAAAAAAGAGATGCAGCGCTTCGCAGCGTTCATCTCTTTTTATAAATTAGGAAAAATTGATATGTATGAATAAATAAGCCTGTTTTATTTATCTTGCTAATGTCGTACTTATTGATTAGAAATGGAAGTCAACACCCACGCCAAACACATTGTTGGCACGAGTAAAGTCGCTCTTGTATTCAAGGCCTGTGTTAGCGTCGGTTTCTGTCATTTTCTTGTGGCCGTAGAGAGTGGTGAAGTAAGCCACGTTCACGTCCACCTTCTTGCTTGCGTGGATGCAGGCACCGAGGCCGATAGAGTTGCTGTTCACTACATACGACTTGTCTTCCATATATGCATCAGTGGTGCCATAGTTGGTGTTTTGCCAACCAGCGCTGAGGGTCACCTTCTTGTTGAGGTCGTATTCCACACCTGCATTGTATTCATAAGTGCCACGCTTGAGCAGTTTTTCGCGATGGCCGTAAGAAGTGGCTTGCTTATCGAAGAAGTAGTGGAAACCCACATTCACGGTAAACTGGTCGGTCACTTTCATGCCGGCACCGAGAGTGAGCAGGGCAGGGATGTCGCTTGCGATGCTTGTGCCATCTTCAAATTCGCCGAGTGAGTGTTCAAGGCCTTCATCGAATGTTTTGCCAAATTCAGTCATCTTGCCGATGAGAGTGTTTTGTGCGCCAGCCACGATTTCTTTATAAGGAGTGCCTTCATACTTTTGCACCAATTGAGGGTTGAGGAGCTCAACACCATAGTCGAGTGCAAGCACTTGAGGCAGATTGCCGATACTTGGAGCCAAGTTCACCGACTTGTTTTTCAAGCGAAGGCGTGTCTTGAATTCATATTTTGCAGAGAAATTGAATTGACCAGTCTTCACATCCACGCCGATGAATGGGGTGAAGCCCACACCGCTTTGGTCGCAGTTCAGTTCAATGTTTGCTGAGTTAGGCTTGGTCTTGTCGATAACCATGCTCAAAGGCACACCGCTCACGGTGATGTCCTTCACATAGCCGTAGTAGTTAGCCTTGGCGATAACGCCGCGCAGACCGGCTGCCACTGCCAAGTTTTCGTTCACCTTGTAAGCGCCAGCGAGCGAGATGTTCCAGAAAAACTGGCTACCACGCATGTAGCTGTCGTAGGTGTATGCTGGGCTCTTAAACACCTTGCTCAGTCCTGGGTCCTTGATGCCGAGTGCTGACAATTTTTGGCTTGCTTCGTCGATGCCGGCAGCCAATTGTGTAACGCCGAGGCCTGTGTTAGCCACGATGCGTTCGAATGAGCCGAGGCCATTGTCGAATTCGCACTTACCGCCGCCGCCACCGAGGGCGAAGTTGGCTTGGAGCGACCAGTCTTTAAAATTATATGCAAATTGTACCGAAGGCAAAACTGGGGCAAATGCCTTACCCTTGAATTCGCGTTCGTTAGAAGTGTTGTTTGCATTGTAAGCGAATGGAGCGTATTCATTCTTCACGGTGCGTGATTGAATAGCGGTTTGCCAGTTGACAGAGAGGTGGATGCCTTCAGGAAGGAATGCCACACCTGCAGGATTGCTGTATACGCCGTCGATGCCGATACTTGCCTCACGGCTCATCATACGGTTGAACGCCACGTTTTGGTTGGTGTTGGTGAGCATGCCGCCTGCCTGTGCAGAAAGGCCCATCAAAGCGCCCAAACCAATTAAAGTAATTTTCTTCATTTCGTAATATTTTGTGTTATATATTTGATGTCGTGTGCAAAATTACAACAAAAAATCCGATTTTGTGTCCAAAAACGCATGAAAAATGGTAAAATTCTCACAATTTGTTAACTTTTGTTATAATCTCTATTAATAACTGCAAAAAGCAACAAAAATTAAGAAATTGTGGGCGGTGTGGGTGTTTGCCGACAGTTGAAAAAAAAAGCCGATTGTTCGTTGTGATGTGGATTTGTGAAGAAAATTTACTATCTTTGCAAAAGCGAATTTGAATAGAAATAATTGGATTTTGGCGATGAACGACCCCAACATACCTCTAATATTACTGCAATCTTGCTCTCTCACAGTGTCGGCACTGTTGGCGCTCATATTGCTTGTGACGAGAATTCACCAGCCTCAAACCAGCGCCAGCTACGAAACGTCACGATGGCTTCTGTTCGCAAGCATGCTCATTTTCGCGGTCCATTACTTTTTGCAGATGCGCTTCGGATTCCGTGCACGAAGCGAGGATTTGGGGGTGCTGGTGAACCTCATTTTCTATACTCCCATTTCCTACATGGTTACCTATGCCACCCTGCGCCTCGTGAGCAACCGGCACCACAAAAAGGTCTATCTGTTGGTGTGCCTGTGCAGCATCGCCCTTATCGCTTTGCTGCTCTCGGTTTGCTATTTCATTAATGGCAACCTTCACATGCCTTTGGCTCTGAGGGTGGTGGCGGCCATTCGATTTGGGTCGATACTGACTCTCATCATCTATTCGGCTAAGGAAATCAGAAGGGTCACCAGAAGCGTGGAAAACGAAACCGGTGGTGATATCAGACAATTTATGATATATATGCGCACGGGCACTGCATTGCTCTACATCATTGGATTGGTCATGCCTTTCAGCATATTCAAGAATAAGGCGTTGTTCGTAATGGGGCCTGTTTTCTTCTTCATCCTGTGCTTCTATATTTTGAGCTTTGTCGCACTCGGGTTCAATATCACACAGGTGGCCGATATTATCGATGAAGAATCGGAGATCAACAATCCAGTTTCAGAAGAAACACAGGGCGCAGCCGAACTCTCGCCGTCCCTTCCCCACAGCAGATGTGAAGCCATCTCAGAAGCAATTGAACTCTGGCGTAAACAACGTGGATTCAGCAACCCCGAAACCAATTGCACCAATCTGGCGGTCAAACTCGGAATACCTAAGCGACAGCTCATAAGCTACCTCAATCAGAAAGAAGGAAAAACATTCCGCGTGTGGCTCAGCGAATTGCGCATCGAGGAAGCAAAACGAATACTTCTGGAATCCGACAACTTTAAGCTTGAAGCTGTGGCGGTGGCTTGCGGATTCAGCCATCGCAACTATCTCCAAAATCGATTTAAAGCCATCACCGGACTCACACCACGCGAGTGGCAAGAAGCACACAAATCCTGAAAATTTTCTCCCAAACAACCCTCTCTGTAGGGCACTGTAGTGTACGATTTCTTACAAATCGTACACCTAAATCGTGGAAATCGTACACCATGCCACTAAAATCGTACGCCTTATCTTTGTGAATTGTTTTAATTTTGTTTTCGAACGATAACAAGCTGGTATTCTCTATGGTCAACATTGAAAACCTGTCCGATATTGAAATTCTGCTCGTGGCTTTGGCATGTGTAGTAGCGTGCCTGGCGGTGGGGTTTTTGTGCTATTGGGTCGACAGGAGAAACAGGGATAAATAATTCTAACATTAAACAAATAAATTACTAATCATGAAGCAAAACTTACTACTGCGATTCGTAACGTTGATGCTCGTGTCGATGCTTATATCGCAAGCAGCATGGGCTCTTAGTGGAGAGGGTACTAAAGACAACCCCTACATCGTCACAAAAGGTGCCGACCTGGATGTCATCAGGGCAGAAATTGAAGCTGGCAAATGGACTTCAGAAACGAGTAAACAAGTGTATGTGTCGCTTGCCAACGACATTGTGCTCACATCCTCATTCCAGCCAATCGGCACCAAGAATCACCCATTCAGTGGCTATTTCTATGGAAATTTCCACACGATTAGCGGCTTGAACCTCAATTACACTGCCAGCAATCAAGGTCTGTTTGGATGCACATACGCTGCTGAAATATCTGATTTTATACTCAAAGGTTCGATGACTTCAACCAAGAGCGGACTTTCGGCTATTGGCAGTGTGGTTGGTTATGCCGATATCACGAAAATTGGTAAGGTGAAATCCTATGTGAATATCACCATCAAGAATGTTGCTCAGAGCCACATCGGCGGCATTGTCGGGCATATGAGTAGCGGCCAAAGGTCGCGCGTGTTAGTGCAGAATTCGTCTTCCTCAAATCCGCAACCTATAGGGTTTAGTGGGATTTTGCTTGCAAAGCGACAA
>JAUNNJ010000100.1 GCA_030531495.1 Bacteroidales bacterium | reverse complement strand
TCACTCCTTAACTTCTTTACTTCCGCACGAGTGTTTCAACTTCCGATATGGACCAGGAAATTAGCGATTTTTGGTCCAAAACCGAACAAAAAAAAGGTGTTTCGGGTGTTTCAGGTGTTTTTGGTGATTTAGGTATTTCATGTGTTCCTGATAATTCTGGTGATAATGATGTTTGTCAATATTCGTCTATAAATATAAATTGGATGCATCGTGGTGATGCACCCAATTGGTATATGTTGCCTAAGGGCGGGTTGTATTTACAATGTGATGATTGAGCCACTTTGCCATCAGCACCGAAAAAAATAGAACGACTGATGTGTAGCTCAATCCATAGAAGGGACATTGTTTACTGTATGATTCTTTTATTCAATGGAGTTGAGCACGTCAAGTTTTCCTCTGTCGATGAGGCTGACGATGAGTTCACCGAAAAGCGTGTTTTGCCATGCAAACCAGCGTCGGGTGTAGTTGTTGGCATCGTCTTTGTGGAATGACTCGTGCATATATCCTGTGCCGGCATCGGTGTTCATGAGGGTGGTGATGCAGGTTTTGATTTCAGCATCATCGTTGCTGGTGAATGCGCGCATCATGATGCTCATGGGCCAAATCATATCTTTACCGATGTGTGGGCCACCAATGCCTTCTGCCACTTTTCCGCGATAGAAGTAAGGGTTGTCCTCGCTCAGCACGAATCGGCGTGTGTTCTGGTAAATGGGGTCGCTTGCTGGCACATCGCTGATGTAGGGCAGGGCGAGCAGGCTGGGCACGTTGGCGTCATCCATCAGGTTGCGTCCGCCGAAGCCATCCACTTCAAATGCGTAGATTTCGCCATATTTTGGATGGTTGATTACGGCGTGTTGTTTGAGCGCCGATTCCACTTCATTGGCGAGCGCACGACATTCGGCCGCCATCTCGGCATTCTTATTCACATTGATGAGCACTTTGGCGGCTTTGCGAAGCGCGCTTACTGCCATAAAATTGCTCGGAACGAGGAATTGGAAAATGGTGGCATCGTCGCTGGGGCGGAATGCTGAGGCGATAAGGCCAACGGGGCGTACGGGATTGCCATAGCCGCCATTGTTGCGAGTGTCGGTTCCCACGTGGGTTTTGCGCTGGAAGCGGTATTTGCCACGGCCATTTTTCTGCTGCTGGTCGTGGAACACGTTGAGCACATTTTGCATTGCTTTCAGCCATTCATCTCCGAATATGCTGGTATCACCAGTGCGTTGCCAGTATTCAAAAGCCAAACGAATAGGGTAGCAGAGCGAATCGATTTCGTATTTTCGTTCATGAAGTTCGGGCTTCATGTCGGTATAATCACTTTCCCAGTAGCTGCCTTCTTTCCCTTTGTTGAAGGCATTGGCATATGGGTCGAGGTTGATGCTTTTCAATTGGCGGAGAATTACACCCTTAATGAGCGTTTTCAATTCTTTGTCTTTCGCCGCGAGCGACACGTATGGCCATACTTGCGCACCAGAGTCGCGAAGCCACATGGCATGGATGTCGCCAGTGTAAACCACTGCATCGGGTTCGCCATCTTCGCCAAACGAGAGATGAACGGTGGTGTCGAGCGTGTTGGGGTAACACTTGACAAACATGGCAGCCAGGCGCTTGTTGCGGAGCATTTTTGTGACGTCGAGAATCTTTTTCTCTACAGCCTTGCTCACAAATAAGCGGTCGGCAGGCTCTACGCGATGCTCTACTGGTGTGGCTTGGTCGGTACCGAATTCTTTGTCAACTTTAGCGAAGGCTTTGGTGCTATAGAGCGATGCTGCTGTTAGCGCCAATGCTGGAAGAATAGTGTATAATTTCATATTATATGTGAAACTTTTGATTTTGATTCAAAATTACTAATTAATAGATAACTTTGCAATTAAGATTGTTGCAGTTTGTGTCCTCTCGCCCCGTATGCCACGAGATTGTCAATTTTTGACACTAAATTTATAATGCGCGCGCGTACGAGCGGAGAAAAGGGATATGTGTGTGATTTTTTGGCAAATCATTGTTTTGTGTTGTGCTTCAATGAGGTTAAATTTGCAATATGAAAACGCGTGCTCATACGCTATTGAGTGGATTTGATTGCAAATAAACGAAAACTAATATACAATGATGAAAAAAAGAATCCTAATTGTTCTATTGGCGCTCTTAGCAGTTGCCACGACAACCGCTCGTCAGAAGCTGGTGAAAGTGGAAACCGACCAACTTTCGTTGGTTTTCTCTGTTGGCGACAATGGCCGATTGTATCAGTCGTATTTTGGCAAGAAGCTTACCCATGATTCAGACTACGACCATCTGAAAAATGGTGTTGAGGCTTACTTGACACATGGCATGGAAGACTATTTTGAACCGGCTCTTCACGTTGATCATGCCGACAATAATTCTTCCACTTTGCTGAAGTATGTGTCGCACGAAACTTCAACTCTTGCCAATGGTGCAAAGCGCACAATGGTCATACTGAAAGACGACAAGTATCCAACTACAGTGAAACTTTTCTTTGATGCTTACGCTAAGCAGAATGTGATTTCCACCCATACCGAAATCACCAACGGCGAAAAGAAAACAGTGATGCTTCGTAAATTCGCTTCAAGTTTGCTTTCTTTCAATCGCAGCAAGTATGTCCTTACAGAATACAGTGGCGACTGGGCAAACGAGGTGAATATGAGCGAAACCGAACTCAATTTCGGCAAAAAAGTGCTCGACACCAAGCTCGGTTCGCGTGCAAGCATGTTTATGCCTTCATTCTTCCAGGTGTCGATGGACAAGTCGGCGTCTGAAACCGAAGGTGAAGTGCTGGTGGGTACATTGGCGTGGACTGGCAACTATCAGTTCACTTTTGAAGTCGACCAGCACCACCGCTTGCGTGTTCTCTCTGGCATCAATCCATATTTCTCCGACTACAATTTGAAGTCGGGCGAAACATTCACCACTCCTGAATTCATTTTCTCTTACAGCTATAATGGCCGTGGTGAAGCAAGTCGCAATTTCCACTCATGGGCACGCAAATACCGTGTGAACAAAGGCGAAGAAACCCGTATGACTTTGCTCAACAACTGGGAAGCCACTTATTTCGATTTCAATGAAGACAAGTTGGTGAACCTGATGGATGATGCCGTGAAGTTGGGCGTTGATATGTTCTTGCTCGACGACGGTTGGTTTGCCAACAAGCATCCTCGCAACAGTGATACCCAAGGTCTTGGCGACTGGGAGGAAAACGAAAAGAAACTCCCTCATAAAGTGTCGTATCTTTGCGAACAGGCTGCCAAGAAGGGCATCAAGTTCGGTATTTGGATTGAACCTGAAATGGTGAATCCAAAAAGTGAACTTTATGAAAAGCACCCAGATTGGGTGATTCATTTGCCAAATCGCGATGAATACTATTTCCGCAACCAGCTCGTGCTTGATTTGAGTAATCCTAAAGTGGTTGACTATGTATGGAGTGTTATCGACAATTTGATGACTAAATACCCCGACATCGCATTCTTTAAATGGGACTGCAATAGCCCTATCACCAACATCTATTCAAACTATTTGAAAGATAAGCAAACTCACCTCTACATTGAGTATGTAAGAGGCTTGTACGAGGTGCTCAACCGTGTGCACAACAAGTATCCTAATCTGCCAATGATGCTTTGCTCGGGTGGTAGCGGCCGTATCGACTATGAAGCACTGAAATATTTCACCGAATATTGGCCAAGCGACAACACCGACCCAATTGAGCGCATCTACATCCAATATGGTTACTCATCGGTTTATCCATCAAAGGTGCAATGTGCACACGTGACCACTTGGAATCGTGATGCAAGCATGAAATTCAAGGTGGATGTGGCAAGCATGGGCAAACTTGGTTTCGACATCAAACTCAGCGACATGAAGGAGGATGAAATCAAGTTCTGCCAGGAAGCCATCAAAAACTACAATCGCCTTAAACCAGTGATTCTGGATGGCGACATGTACCGTCTGGTATCGCCTTACAGTGGCAACCATGCTTCTACCATGATGGTCGATGGCTCAAAGGACAAGGCTGTGGTATTTGCATTCAACATTCACCCACGCTATAGCGAACATCTCCTTCCTGTGAAGCTCCAAGGACTTGACCCTAACAAGACCTACAGCGTGAAGGAAATCAATCGTATGGGCGGCTGGCCTGTGGAAGCCGATGGTAAGACCTACTCTGGAGAATACTTGATGAATGTGGGTTTGAACCTTTTCGGTACAGGCAAGCTCAAGAGCCATGTGCTTGAAATTGTGGCACAATAATTCTGACAAATACTAAAAACAATATAAAAATTTAAAACTACAACAACATGAAACGTTATTTCCTTAGTTTGGCTATGTTGGTAGCTTTTGCTTTTGCGGCAAATGCAGCCGACTGGTCGATTAAGCAAGGGCCTATGATGACCAAGTGGTCGGAACACATTGACCCTGCAAACGTTCTGCCCGAGTATCCACGCCCACAGATGGAGCGTGACTCTTGGTTGAATCTCAATGGTGTTTGGGACCTTCGTAAAGGTGTGAAAGGTGAAGATTATTCAAGCTCTTTCACTTACGACAAGAAGATTCTGGTGCCATATCCAATTGAATCTGCCATCTCTGGCGTGATGGAAAAGGCCGACAATATGTGCTACTGGTACAAACGCACTTTCACTGTGCCTGCATCAATGAAGGGCAAGAACATCCTTCTCAACTTCGGTGCAGTGGATTGGGAAACCCGTGTGTTTGTGAATGGCCAACTCGTAGGCTCTCACACTGGTGGTTACGACCCATTCAGCTTCGACATCACCAGCGCTCTGAAGGGTAGTGGTGAACAAGAAATTGCCGTATATATCTTCGACAACACTGGTGGCGAAGGCCAACCTACTGGTAAGCAATCAAAGAACCCATCTATTTGCTGGTATACTGCAGTGAGTGGTATTTGGCAAACTGTATGGCTTGAGCCAGTGGAAAGCACCTACATCACCAACTTTGCACAAGAGCCGAATCTCGACCGTAAGCTCCTCAGTCTGCAACTCGAAGCCAACAATACCGATGGCGTGACTGCAGCAGTGAAGGTGATGGACCGCGAAGGTAATGTGGTGGCTGAAAACGCTAATTTCGCACTCAACACCACAGTTCGCCTCACATTCAACGGCGAAGTGCATCCTTGGTCGCCTGAAGACCCATATCTCTACGATGTGGAATACACCCTTTCCAAAGACGGTAAAGTGGTGGATAAGGTGAAGAGCTATTGCGGTATGCGTAAGATTGAGGTGAAGGTGGTGGGTGAATATCCTCGCATCTTCCTCAACAACAAGCAAATCTTCCAAATGGGTCCATTGGATCAAGGCTGGTGGCCTGATGGTCTGTACACCCAACCAAGCGACGAAGCCCTCATTTTCGATATCAAGGGTATGAAAGACCTTGGCATGAATATGATTCGTAAGCACATCAAAACTGAATGTGCTCGCTGGTACTACTATTGCGACCGTATGGGTATGCTCGTATGGCAAGACCTCCCAAGTGGCAACATCATCAAGGGTGGTGAAGATTTCGCAAAGGCAACCTTTGAAAAGGAATCTTTGGATATCATCAAGACTTTGAAGAACTTCCCATCAATCATTCACTGGACAGTGTTTAATGAAGGTTGGGGTCAGTTCGACACCGAACGCATGACTACACTCGTCGACAGCCGTGTGAATCAACTCACTCCTGCTCGCTACGGCAAGACCACTCTCATTGCCTGTGCCAGCGGTTGGACCGATGCTGAAGTGGGTAATATCATCGACTCACACAGCTATCCAGAACCAAGCTGCCCAATGAATCCTCGCCGTGCTGCGGTGAATGGTGAATATGGTGGTATCACATTGCACGTGCCTGGCCACATCTGGCCTGGTGGCGACTTCCAATACACTGTGGTAGAAAGTAGTGAAGACTTCACCAACTACTACAATAAGCTTTGCGACCAAATCAAGGACTTGTATTGCCAAGGCTTGAATGCGGCTGTCTATACCCAGCTTTCTGATGTGGAAATAGAAAAGAACGGTTTCTACACCTACGACCGTCGCGTCCTCAAACCAGCCGACCCTTACACTCGCCTGAAGAGCAAGGTGCAGGAATGTCTCGACCTTCCTAACAGCAAGACCATGATGAAGACCATCTTGTCAACTTCTTATCAGCATCCTTACAAGTGGCGCTACCAAACCACTACCGATGTGCCTCGCCACTGGTATGAAAAGAAGTTCGACGATCGCAGATGGACTCTCGGCGAAGGTATGTTTGCCAACAATGTTGACAGCAAGTGGAGCAACTACATCCACACCAAGTGGACCACAAGCCAAATCTATATGCGTCGCTGGTTCTATCTTGGCGATATCTCTGAAGAAAATATGAAGAAACTCCGTTTCCTCTGCTTCCACGACGATGATATCAAGATTTACATCAATGGTGTTCTCGCTCTCACTAAGGGTGCTCACACCTCTACTTATGTGCCTTTCGACATCTCTAAAGAAGCATTGGCTGTGCTCAAACCAAACTCTTGGAATCTTATCGCTATTGAAGGAAAGCAAGGTGGCGGTGGTCAAGTGATGGATGTTGGTATCGTGGCTTTCACCGATGAAGATTTCGACTACACCGAATCATTTGAAGACTTCACTCCAACTGATTTTGAAACCTATGCCGACCCAGAGTCTGTGGTTGCACCCTTATTTCAAAAAATGACCAATCCTGTGCCTGCCGAGCGCTCGTTCACAGCAAAGGGCGGGGTGCCTGCAGGTCAATTCTTTCATACTGCCGACCGAAGCAATGTGGCTTGGGGCGACTATGACAACGATGGATTTCTCGAACTCACTTATTCGGGTATCAATGAGCACAACGGTAGAAACTTTTCTGCTATCTATAAATACGCCGATGGCTCATTCACACACTTGAACGGCCCTTTTGATGTCTGCTACCATGCATGCCCAGTTTGGCTCGACTACAATAATGATGGTGAGCTCGACTTGTTTGTGCCTGGCTTGAAAAAGCGTCCACACACTCAAGTTGAAGATATGGTAGCGTTTCTCTACAAGAACTGCGGCAAGGACGAAAGCGGCAACACTGTGTTTGAAGAAGTGAATATGGCCCAGAATTTGGGCATTCGTCCTATCTACAATGATGCCGATGGCGGTCGCTCTCGCCATTGGGTTTCTGTAGGCGACTACAACAACGACGGCTACACCGATATCATTGTCACTGGTCGTGAAGACTATGTAGCACCTACCGACACTGGTAGCATGCTCCTCCATAAGGACCGCCGTGTGGTTTATCTTTACAAGAATCTTCAAGGCAAAGGCTTTGAACTTCAGGAAAAGCCAATCGATGGTGTGAAGCAATTCCCTGATATGGCACGCGGTTCTGTGAATTTTGTTGATTTTGACAACGATGGCTTGCTCGACATCGTAGCCTCAGGTTACCGTATGAATGAAGGCCAAATGTTCGTATATTTCAACAATGGCGACGGCACTTTCAGCGAAAGCGAACAGGTGTTCTTCGGCTCTTACGACGGTGCAACCATTCCTGCCGACTTCAATGGCGACGGTTATATCGACCTCTTGGTTTCGGGTTTCTCTTCAAACAAGGGTGAGTCGAATCAAAAGTCGGTTTTCATCTACGAAAACAATGGCAACCGCACATTCTCTATGCACGACGACTACTTCTGCGGTTTCGAAGGCGTGGATGGCTCAACTCCATCTGTTGCTGATGTGAACCACGATGGCCGTGTCGACATTCTACTCGGTGGTCATGGTAAGGAACACGAAATCACCACTTGGATGTATCTCAATAAGGGCGACTTCAGCTTCGAAGAATTTGGCCCATACTACAACGATCCATTCGGGAAGAAATTCTCTTTCGACCGCATCAGCCACGGTAATACTCACCTAATCGATTTCGACAACGATGGTTTTATCGACGCATGGAGCATGGGCTGGTGTCAGTCGTCTGTATGTAGCAATGGCTGCTCGTCGATGCTCTATAAAAACGTGTCGGCTAATGCTGGTATCGCGGCAAATGCTGCTCCATCTGTGCCATCAGGCATCCAAAGCCAATACGACAAGGCTACGGGTAAGGTGGTGCTTTCATGGAACGCTTCTTCTGATGATGCAACTCCAGCAAAGGCACTCGTTTACAACGTCTACGTAAAGAAAGCTGGCACCAACGAAGTGCTGATGACCGTACCTGCAAACATGGCAACCGGTTACCTCCGTGTGGGTGAATATTCAGGTGCAGTTTCAGGCCTCAAGTATTCAGTGTCTGTTCCATTTGAAGATGCTGATTATGAATGGGGTGTTCAAGCAATCGACGGCGCTAAATTAGCGAGCAAATTTGCTGTTGGCACATTCAATCCTGCAAAGTCGTCGGGTGTGGCTAAAAAAAAAGCAAATCAAGTAAAAGTTCACGCAGAAAATAAAGTGATTTATTACAGCGTGCCAGAAGGCGCTTCAGTGTGCGTTTACGATGTGTACGGTAAGCAATATCGTTCAGTGAAGGCACAAGCCGCTACAGGCGAAATTAAAGGCCTCAGCAGTGGCGTTTACCTCGTAGCAGTAAGTTCTGCAGAAGGAAAAGTCGCCAAAAAGGTACGTTTGTAATCATAGAAATCCCATATAGAAATTGGTGCTGGCCCAACTATCAGGTCAGCACCAATTTTTTGTTGTTCGCCCAGATGAGGCTGTGTCATAATCGATTGAGACAAGAATCTGTTCGCCCTGCCAGACAACCCTTTGTAGTATTGTTCGAGGCCCTTTTCTTTTCGGATTCATTTCTCAACCCTCTGGCATACGAAATTGGCCTTCCAGAAAGGATTGATGTTGCTTTATCAATTATACTGTTTGTTTCCTTTCTTTTTCTGTTTCTGTCACTCCTGTACCCAAACAACCCTTCAAAGTCAACGCCTTCGTTGGCTTTGGCTATATCTTCTGCGGTCGGCTCTACTTCTGCTCTTCCTTCTTTGCCCTGTTCAGCCTGCCCGACTCGAGTACCGCCTCGTTCATTGATGCCAGTGGGTGAGTTTCCAGATATTGCTTCACTTGCGCCAGTCTTTCGTCCGTCAGCCTTACCATTATCCTTGACCCGTCCTCTAAAGTAATTCCTAACTTGTTCATAATGTTCTTTTGAATTTTTATTTTCATTATTGAGCCACAAAGATACGGTATGTTTTCCTGTATTGAAAGTGAAGTGCTGCTTGCAAGCCTTGCAAGTGTAGGTTGTGTCTTGTAGTCTGACGATTGGGTCAAGTTCACCTCAAGTTCTTATTGTGGTCAAAAGGTCTTTCCTGTTCACATCTGATTTTTCTGACTTCCTAAAATCCTTTTTGCCATTGCTGCCGCTCTGTTAATTTCCGAAATTTGTATCAGAGTTCTTTGTCATATTAAAAGTCAGACACAGGTGTTTCACTCTTGTCACTTCAAGGTGTGTCGACTTCTGTTTTGGACCAAGAAAATGGCGGTTTTTGGTAAAAAACAGAACATAAAATTGGTGTTTCGGGTGTT
>JAUNNJ010000099.1 GCA_030531495.1 Bacteroidales bacterium | reverse complement strand
TGGTGCGTTAGTTCAGTTGGTTAGAATGCCTGCCTGTCACGCAGGAGGTCGCTGGTTCGAGTCCTGTACGCACCGCATAAGAAAGCAACGAGCCCCTATGGCAAGTTGCTTTCTTCGTTTATATACATATTGCCTATTGACCCGATATTATGAAAACAGTTATGAAAACAATCATTCTTTTGGCTATTGCTGTAGTGGCAATGGCAAGTTGCTCCAAGAAAGAACCTCGAGAAGGATTTGTGGAATGCTCCTATCCGCTCGACACCATTCGGCATAGTGCCGACACTGTGAAGCGGGCTGGCGCATCCGTAGAGGACCGTCGCTCATCGAGCGCTCCCAAAGCCGAAGGCTCCTTCAATGGCGTGAGTTCGAGGAACAGCGACGGCCACGATGAAATATTAGGCTTCGACGACGATGTGGACGATGACAACGACATGGACGCCTTCATGCTCGACTACCACGACAAATAATCCCAGAAAGTTCATTAGAGGCCAAAGGCAATCTTTTGTTTCTCGCAGGCATGGTTTGTGCTATCTTTCGCCCATTTAGGAGCCCTTTTGCTCGTTCTGGCATGGCGCAAATCCAGACTCTCTGATAATCCAAATCTTATCCTTGCCCTCATGCACTTTCTGGGATAATAGCTCCCTTATAATATCGTGAACGAATAATCACTAAAAAAGGACACGGGCGGTGCGCTTCGTGTCCTTATATATTCGTGTGCTATTTGGAGAAGGGCAAGCATGACAGGTTAGATGCCGGCGCCGTCTTGGAAATAGGGCTCTTCGATGGCTTGGCTCTGGAGGATGCGTGAGTGTGGTGGCACATCGTGGGTGAGCCACACGTTACCTCCCACCACTGTGTGATGCCCGATTCGCACGCGCCCGAGGATTGAGGTGTTGGAATACACGGTCACGTGGTCTTCCAGAATGGGGTGGCGGGGCACATCGATGGGCACACCGTTTTCATCGTAGGTGAAATTCTTGGCTCCGAGCGTCACGCCCTGGTAGAGCATCACATGGTTGCCGATGATGCTGGTGGCGCCAATCACCACGCCAGTGCCGTGGTCGATGCTGAAATATTCGCCAATCTGTGCAGCAGGGTGGATGTCGATACCCGTGGCCGAGTGTGCCATTTCGGCGATGACGCGTGGGATGATGGGCACGCCTTGCAAGTGGAGCTGGTGGGCTGTGCGGTGATTGATCATCACCTTCACCACAGGATAGCAGAGAATTACCTCTTGCATACTCTTCACTGCGGGGTCGTTGTGCATCACGGCGTCGGCATCGGTGTGCAGCAACCTTGAAATTTCTGGCAATGCAGCCACAAAATCATCTGCCACTTTCGCTGGGTCGGTGATTTCGGCGATGGTCGACAGCTGTTCTGAGAGGATTGCTTGGATGGCTTCTGTGCCGTTGGTCCAAGCAGGCACGTCGGAATAGTCGGGGAAAATGACGTATCCCACGAGTTCCATCAGTCGTTTGAGTTGTGATATTGATGGCGCTTTCATAGTTTATTCAAATAAGCCGGTGGATAAATAGCGTTCGCCAGTGTCGGGGAGCAATGCCACGATAAGTTTGCCCGCGTTTTCTTCTTTTCTTGCCAAAGCGAGTGCTGCCGAGAATGCAGCGCCAGAGGAGATGCCCACCAGCAAGCCTCGTGTGCGAGCCAATGCTCTTGCGCCTTCGTAGGCATCGTCGTCGGTTATAGGCATTACTTCGTCGACCACTTCAGCATTGTAGGTGTCGGGCACGAATCCTGCACCGATGCCTTGAATCTTGTGTTTGCCAGCCACGCCGGTGCTGAGCACCGCAGAGGTTGCGGGCTCCACAGCCACCACTTTTACATTCGGATTGTGCTTTTTCAGAGCCTTTCCGGTGCCACTCACTGTTCCGCCGGTACCAACGCCAGCTACGAAAATGTCGACAGCGCCTTCGGTATCAGCCCAGATTTCTTCGCCGGTAGTGGCTTCGTGCATGGCAGGGTTTGCAGGATTTACGAACTGGCCTAAAATCACTGCGCCGGGAATAGCATCGCGCAATTCATTTGCTTTGGCAATGGCGCCCTTCATGCCTTCTGCACCAGGGGTGAGTTCGAGTTTGGCACCATAAGCCTTCAGCAGATTGCGTCGCTCCATACTCATGGTGTCGGGCATGGTGAGAATGGTTTCGTAGCCTTTCGCCACACCCACCCAAGCGAGTCCCACGCCAGTGTTGCCGCTGGTTGGCTCTATGATGGTGGCACCAGGTTTCAGTATGCCTTTCTTTTCTGCATCTTCAATCATTGCCAAGGCGATGCGGTCTTTCACGCTGCCGCCAGGGTTGAAAGCTTCCACTTTCACTGCGATTCTTGCCTTTTGTCCTTCAAATCCGGTCACTTCTACCAATGGGGTGCGACCTACGAGTTCGGTGATAGATGAATAAATCATAATTTTTGTATATTTATTATTGTTGTTATTAATGATGTCGTGAATAAAAAACGCCCTGCCGAAATTGGCAAGGCGCTGATATCGTGAAAGCGAAACAAAGTAGTTACATCATCACATAGCCATCAGACCGAGCCAATTGACTGATTCGGTACAACAGCAGCAACATGCTTGTGAAGATGTGAAGATATGTTTCATTTTTCGTTGTTCTTGTTTTGATGGTGCAAAGTTATGTTGCATTTTTTGAAAAAACAAATATTTTTCAAGAAAATTCAAATAAAAATTCAAGGGTGTGGTGTTGCACACTTGAAATTATTCGTTCGCCTCGTTGCCGATAATGCTGTGGATGGCCTTGCCCACTGCGTTTGCCACATCTGGCGCGATAAGGCCGTGAGTGCCTTGCTCCTTCACAGCGATGTCGCCAGCCAAACCGTGAACATACACGCCGAGCGCCACGCTCCAGTCGGTAGCGTAGCCTTGAGCGATGAATGCCGCAATCACACCTGTAAGCACATCGCCACTGCCGGCTGTTGCGAGGCCAGGGTTGCCAGTGCTGTTGATATACACCTTACCGTCGGGACGCACAGTTTTGGTATACTTGCCTTTGAGCACGATGGTGATTTCGTAGAGTCGCGACACATCAATAGCTTTCTTCAATCGCTCCTCGTCGCTATTGTGCTCGCCAAACAGACGGTCGAATTCGCTGTTGTGTGGCGTGAGTACCGACCCCTTCGGAATGCTGTGGATGAGCACCGGGCGCATAGCGATGCAGTTGAGGGCGTCGGCATCGAGGATGCATGGGCGGCGATAACGCTTGATAAACGAGTCGACTGCTGAAATGGTATCCTCGGTGGTGCTTATGCCAGGGCCGAGTGCCACCACGCTATAGTGGTGATGGAGCTCAATTTCAGTGGTTACAAATTCGCTTTGGTCGGCTTCGAAAAGCACTTCGGGTACGGTGCTCGATAGCGGAATGTAGCCGCATTTTGGCGCGTGTACAGTCACCAAACCTGCGCCAGCGCGTGTTGCACCGCGTGCTGCAAGTGTGGCGGCGCCCATCATTCCGTAACTTCCGGCTACGAGAAATACGGTGCCGTTGTCGTATTTGTTGATGAAATTGCCATGAGGATAAAGTTCGCGCTTCACGTCTTCAGGCTCTATCAGGTAGAAGTCGGTAGGAGTGTTGGCGATAGCGCGTTGGTCCATTTCGAGGTCGAGCACTACCACTTCGCCCACAAACTCGGCATTTTCGCTGAAGAAGAACGACAGACGCTTGAACTGGAACGCCAGGGTGAGGTTGGCGCGCACGATGTTGCGGCGGTCAACTCCAGTGTTCCATTCTCCGAAAAGGCCAGATGGAGTGTCGATTGAAACGACGAAAGCGTGCGATTCGTTGATGTATTGTACTGTGGAAGCGTATCCGCTTTTGAGCGGTTTGCTTAAGCCTGAGCCAAACAGACCGTCGATTACCAAGTCGTTAGGCCCCAATTCGGGTGGAACGAAGGTGTCGATTACTTCAATCAGCTCCACGCGGTCTACATTTTTCAGGCGGTCTCTGTTTGTTTCACAACAGTGTGAGAGGCGCGTGCCTTTCACATTAAACAAATACACCTCAGAGCGATAGCCTTGCTCTGCCAAAAGCCTTGCCACAGCCAGTGCGTCGCCGCCATTGTTGCCGGGTCCGGCAAAAATCACGATGCGTTTGCTGGGGTGCCAGCGTGAAATGATTTGGTAAACAACTGCCGAAGCAGCGCGTTCCATCAAGTCGAGCATTTTGATGTTCTCGCTCTCAATGGTTGCTTCATCGATTCTTCTGATGCCTTCAGTTGTGAATATCTTCATAAATAATGTCTTTTCTTATTGAAAGAGGCGCCTACTGATTTCGCCTGTTGGTTCTTTTTGAGGGCGGATGTTTCTTGTTAAATACGATAAAGCAGAACGCCCGCGTAACTTCCCCAAAAAAGTAACTACAAAAATACTTATTTTTTCTCGGCTATTATAGAGAAATTGGAAAAATATCGCAAGAAGGTTAAAAATTGACCGAAAAGGAATATATATCGCGCGAAAATTTGGTTGGAATTATAAACTTTTTTACCTTTGTGGAAATTTTTCTTTAATTGCAACAATGGAAGAAACTGTGGTAAAAGGTATGACCTTCGTGCCTTACATCAGCGAAGCTGAAATTCAGGAGCAAGTGAACCGCGTTGCTCGCGAAATTGTGGAAAGCCTGGGAGACGATAAAGCTCCTATTTTCTTGTGTGTGCTCAACGGCGCATTCGTGTTTGCCGCCGACTTGTTCCGCGCATGCGATTTGCCAGAGGCAGAAATCACATTTATTCGTTTCAAGAGCTATGAGGGCACTTCGTCGACAGGTGTTATCAACCAGGTGATGGGTCTCACAGAAGATATCGAGGGACGCAATGTGATTATTATTGAAGACATCGTCGACACAGGCGTGACCTCAAAGGCGCTCCGCGAAACTTTGGCTAAGCACAATCCTAAGAGCGTGAAGATGGCTGCACTGCTTTATAAACCAAAGTCGCTCACCACAGGTCAGGTTCCAGAGTTTGTTGGATTTGAAATACCTTCTAAGTTTATTTTAGGCTATGGTCTCGACCTCGACGGGCAAGCTCGTGGATTGCGCGATATCCTGGTTCTGAAAGAAGATTAACATAATAACTAATAACGGCTAATTAATTTTATTAAATTTTCAAATATGCTCAACATTGTAATGTTCGGCGCTCCAGGTTCTGGTAAAGGAACTCAAAGCGAAGTCTTGATTAAGACCTATGGACTCTTCCACATTTCTACTGGCGACGTGCTTCGCGACAACATTAAGCGTGGCACAAGTCTCGGTAAAACTGCTCAAGAGTTTATCAACAAGGGTCAATTGATTCCCGACGAACTGATGGTGGATATTTTGGCATCTGTTGTGGATGACAACAAAGAGGCTGCTAAGAATGGTGTGATTTTCGATGGTTTTCCACGCACTATTCCACAGGCAGAGGCACTTGAAACTATGCTCGAAGCACGAGGCACTAAGGTTAGTGGCGTGATTGGCTTAGACGTTCCAGAAGAAATCCTCATCGGCCGATTGCTCAACCGCGGTAAGGAAAGCGGTCGTAGCGACGACAATCTTGAAACCATTACTTCTCGTTTGGAAGTGTACAACAACCAAACCTCTCCATTGAAGGACTTCTATGCAGAAAAAGGTCTGCTTCATATGGTGAAGGGCACAGGCGGTGCTGAAGTGGTGTTTGAACGTGTGAAAAAAGTGATTGAGGCGATTCGCTAATCCCTGAATCCCGTTTTTTCAAAAACTCTTGTAGGCTAAGGGGGCAAATCAGAAGCCCAATTAGCAAGTGAATTCTATACATATCATTATATAGAGAATCCCGACGATCTCAATCGCCGGGATTTGTTGTTTTCGGTCTTTATGTTATCTCGTTATTTGTCGTTTGGGATAATTGGTAATTGTTAGAAATATTCTTTTACAGCAAATTCGAATTGTTCAATAAAGATTTGTTTGAAAGCGTGAAGGCTATTTTGTTCATAAAAGATAAGCATCGCTTTCTTGTAGTCAATGGAATCGACCGAACGAAAACTTAGTGGACAGTAGCCGTTGGCAATCAGAATCGCGTTGCTGGTGATTCTGGCGGTACGTTTGTTCCCATCTGTAAACGCTTGGATGTATGACAGAAGTACAAGTGTGAGCAACGCTTTTTCAAAAATGTCACTTTTTTTATTGATAAGTGTACAGGTGTCGTGCAATGCTTCACGAATTTGGAATTCATTATCTAATGGGCGATAATTTGTCCCGGTGATGCCCACACGACGGTGCCGTATGCCCTTGTCTACGGCAAGATCTTTGGTTAGCAGTGTGTGGATGTCCTCAATGTGGCTTACTGTCAGTTCTTGAAGATAGTCGGGGTTGTCAAGAATGAATCGGAGAGCGTGCTTGTGGTTGAGTAGCATCAAGGCCTCTTCTTGGGTCTTTCCGTCTGCAGTTTTACTATCGCGGAGCAGGCGTTCAGTTTCGAGCAGAGAGTAGGTGTTACCTTCAATTTGCGACGATTTCCAACTGAGGTCGATTCCCAGCCGTTCCATCTCTTTGTTGTACTCGTTCTGGGTCATACCCTCAATGTGGCGCAGGAATTCCTGATGTAATAGATTGAGGTGCTTCGTTTCGCTATCAGAGAAAAGCGAAACGTGCGGCAACTGTTCTGAGATTAGGTTGAAATTAAATGACGTTTGCACCTTTCGTTCGTCGATGTCTTGCGCGAAATAAGTGTCGAGGTTGAGCGGCATGAGGAGATGGGCTTGATCTGAAAGCCGATATCGTGTTGCTCTACTTTTTCCAACTGCCACGATATCTCCATTTTTTACCAATGTGGCAATACGACGTTTGAAGGAGGCGTTGCTTCCTTCAAATCCTAACTTTGCAGCAATTTCTTCGCGCGAAGATAAAGGATTGTAATGCAAAAATTGCATTATTTCTTTTGTGATTTCCATCTTCAAATAATTGTTTTCGGTGCAAAAATAGGGATTTTTATTAGATTTGCGGCTCAAATTGAGCCGAAAAACGACTGTTTTTGGCGTTTTTTGAGCCGAAACGTGTTTTCCTTTTCTGGAAACTATGCTTTAGCGGTTGTCGCCGGAGCCGTGGAGTTGGCCGCGACTTTTGCGAGACGCCAGCTTCTGCAAGTTCATTTCTGCAATCTGCTCCAGTGTGAAGCCGAGGTCGCCAGCCATGGCTGCCAGATACCAGAGCACATCGCCAAGTTCTTTTGCGATTTCCGTTTTGGCATCTTCGCTGAAGTTTCCACCATGGTCGCGAATCACTTTTTTCACTTTTTCTGCCACCTCGCCGGTTTCGCCAGCAAGTCCGAGTGCTGGGTATACGGCTTTCATGTCGCGTGGGTAGATGGCTGATGCTGAAGCCTGCTCTTGATATTCGTTAAGTTTCATCGCGCTTATTTTTTGTTAGGGATTTCCAATGTGTAAGGAGCTGGGCGCTGGAGTGTGGTGGTGTATTCGTGTCCAAACGAATCGGTCACCTTCACCGTCACGGGCGAATCGTATTTCGACGCCACAGCCTTGAAGGTGTGGAATGTACCGTAGTGGTATTGGGGCGACACTTTCGCTGGTCTTTTGAATTGTGGGAGCGTGTAGGCCAGCAGATAGGCAGGGTCGATGGAGTGCAGACGAGTGGTCGTGAGTGGAGTGCCGTCTTCGGTCACTTCAATTTTCCAGTCGTCGTCCCATGCATATACATTGATGAGCACAGAATTGTCTTCGAAATCTTCGTATGTAGGCATTCGTTCAAATTCCTTCGCCAATCTTATTGCATCAGTGTCGGTGGCAAGGAAGCCTTTCACCGTGTTCATGTCGAGCACGCGGAATTGGGGGTCTTGATGGTCTTCAATTGATGCGTATTTCCATTCCAAACTGTCGCCTCTCACCGTCCAGCGGCTATAGCCAGCAGGCGAGCCGTCGGTGCAGATGTCGGTTCCGGTGATATAGCCGGTTATCCACCATGAGGCGCATATCGCGGCAATGTTATGCTCCATGATGTTGGGATATTCCTTCGGGTGTGCGTTGTAGTTGATGTGAGTGTGCCCACTCACGAAATGCACATTCTTGAAGCCCTCGAAGCATGAGGCCAATTCTTTGATATTCAAGAGCGACCCCCATGTGGAGAAGTCGATGTTGAGGCGGAATGAAGGGATGTGTGAGCAAACCACCACAGGCGAAGCCTTATCCACGAGTGCGAGGTCTTGTCGGAGCCAGGCTATTTGCTCGGGAGTGACGGCTGCGTCGTAGTTGCGCTGTCCCCACACGCCCTTGCGCGCTTTTTTACCTTCAGGAAGCGTGTCGTTCTTATACACGATATTGTCGAGCACTACATAGTGCACCTTGCCGATGTTGTAGGAATAATAGTTGGGGCAAACCACCTCACGCCAAGGCTTAGCGGCGAGGAAGTCGGTGCTGGGTGAGTGTGGCACAGAAGGGTCGTTGTCGTGGTTGCCTATCACAGGAAAAAGCGGGACGGGATAGCCCATTTTGCGTTGGTCATTCATGAAATCGCGCACGGTGTATTTGTGTGCATACCAGAAATTGTCCCAGCTCAGGTCGCCAAGAATCATCGAATATGTGGGCATTTGCTGTGATGCAGCTATTTCCTTCTCGTATTGCAAGTCGGCGATGTAGCCTTTTTGGTATGCTTTGCGGTCGTTTACACGCTTGGCGAGATGGCTGTCGGCACCGATAATCATCACGTAGTTGTCGGAAGGCTGGTAGGTGAGTTTGAAATCGTGCACTTCAGCGGTTGCCACATTCGCGTTTGTGAGTTTTTGCCAGAATTGAGGGTTGAATCCGTTGGCCATATCCACTGTGTAGTTGCGAGGAATGCTGACGAACACATAGCCGTTCATCTTGTCGCTTTGCAGAGCATAGCGTCCATGCTCGTCGGTAGTCACCACGTTGATGCCGTCGCTCACGGCCACACCACTCACGCCTGTGCCATTGCAAGTCACTGTTCCTGTCACATTTTGTGACCAACCTGTCACCACAGCCACAGTGGCAAAGATTGCTGAATATATTAGTCGTCTCATAGTTGTTTTTTTAATATTGATAAATCCACTACAAAAATAATGAAATTTTATTGTTTGTTTTGACTTTCTAATTCTAAAACTGTACGTGCGACTACTTGCTCGAGTTGATAAGTAGCGACGCCCAGAGGCTGCTCTATGCCACGCAACGACCATTCAACAACCGTTTTCTTCGCTGATTTACAAATGAGGAGCCCAATGGTGGGATTGTCGTCATCTCCTTTCAACAAGTTGTCGACAGCCGATACATAGAAATTGATTTTTCCTGCAAATTCGGGCTTGAATTCAACCACTTTTAGCTCAATGACAACATAGCGTTTCTGTGGTATGTGATAGAAAATCAAGTCGGGGAAGTATGACTGCCCGTCTTCAACTTGAAGTTCCATTTGCTGTCCAACAAAGGCGAAGCCTTTTCCTAATTCAAGCAAGAAGCGCGTGATGTTTGAGACGAGAGCCTTTTCTAATTCTTTTCATTGCTGTCCGGTAAAACTCGTAATAGCACAAAATACCACCCCGGAGCCCAGT
>JAUNNJ010000141.1 GCA_030531495.1 Bacteroidales bacterium | reverse complement strand
ATTTATCCGGGTTGGCGCTTTTGAAGATGCGGTCCCATCGGATGCTTTGGAGCAGAGGCTTGTCGGGGTCGAATGAGATGATTACAAACATTGGTTGGCCGATGATGTGGTCTTCGGGCACGAAGCCCCAGTAGCGCGAGTCGCTGGAGTTGTCGCGGTTGTCGCCCATCATCCAATAGTAGTCCATCTTGAAGGTATAGGTCTTTGCTTCCTTACCGTTGATGTATATTTTTCCACCCTTCACATCCACCTGATTGCCTTCGTAGTTCTTGATGCAGCGAATGTAGTAAGGGAGTTTTTCGAGAGTGAGGTTGAGTGTGGCGCCCTTCTTAGGAATCCAGAGTGGACCGTAGTCGTTGTGAGTCCAGCTTTTCTTCACGCCCAGCGGATAAGTGAGTACAGAGTCCATCGGGTTGCTTTCTGCAATTTCGAGCAAGCGCACCTGCTTCACGTATTTCTGCGATTCAAGAGTCTTCTTTGCAGCCTTGGTGAGTGGCATAGCATACCAGAGTTCGTTGCCGTATGGTGATTGGCCACTACCCATCGAGCGCGCCTCGTTGCTGATTTTCAGCTCGTCGAGCAAGTCTTCCGAGAGTGCAGTGCCATCGGTTTCGATGATATAGTTTCGCTGCATATTTTCAGGCTCGGGAAGCGCCTTGCCATTGATATACACGATACCCTTCTTCATGGTCAGCGTTTCGCCTGGCAGGCCGATACAGCGCTTCACGTACGCATCGCGACGGTCAACAGGACGATATTTCACCTCGCCGAACTGCGATGGATTTGCCCAAACGGCTTCGCGACCAGTGCTGAAGCACAAGTTGTAGTAGTCGGGGTTAGGCACCTTCACAGCCACGGTGTCGCCAGCAGGGAAGTTAAATACCACGATGTCGCCGCGTTCCACATTGCGTACGCCCTTCAGGCGGTGGTATTCCCACTGAGGCGATTCAATATAGCTGTCGAAGCCGCCAGGGAGCGTGTTTTGCGCCAAAGGGAAGTGGAGAGGAGTTTGAGGCACGCGAGGGCCATATACCATCTTGTTCACCCAAAGGTAGTCGCCAGTGAGGAGTGTTTTTTCAAGCGATGATGATGGAATCTGGTAGTTCTGCCCCACAAAGAGGAAGAGGAAATACACCAGAATGAGCGCATACATGATGGCATCCACCCAGCTCATCACAGTGCGGATGATGGGGTTTTCGGAGAATTTCCACCAGTTCCATGGCACAAACTTGGTGATGTAGATATCAAAGAGCAGGAACCAGAAAATCAGTACCCACCAGCTTCCGAGCCAAGCCACCCAGCCAAAGAAGAGCGCCGACACGACACCGAAGCGTATCCAGCGGCTTTTCTTGATGCGGGCGATACGCTCCTTGAGCGAACCGGTTTGCTTCACAGGCATATCCTTTACTACTTCTTCTTTTTTATCTTTATTGTTGCTGAAAAAATTCATATTGATGTGTTATTAATGCGTTGTAAGGTGCAAATTTAACACAAAAACTCCTTATATAAGCAATCTTTTCCAAGAAATTAGATATTAGAGAAGTTAGAAATTAGATTTTGGATTTTGGCAGTTAGCGGTTAGAAATTAGATTTTGGTCTTTTAGACTTTGAAAAAAAATGCTAACTTTGCACTTGTCTTACGAAAAGTAGGGCACTCGGGGTGTAGCGCAGTTGGTTAGCGCGCCACGTTCGGGACGTGGAGGTCGGAAGTTCGAATCATCTCACCCCGACACAAATTAAAGGTCGCAACTTGCTTGAGTTGCGGCCTTTTTTAGGTCCATAAGTCTAAAATCGAGAAAGCCCAGAAAATCTAAAATCTATTTTCTAACTTCTAACTTCTAAC
>JAUNNJ010000098.1 GCA_030531495.1 Bacteroidales bacterium | reverse complement strand
AGATACACACCCATTCCACTGCCAAAATGGTATCGAAAAGGTGTTTCGGGTGTTTCAGGTGTTTTGTGTGATTCAGTTTCGTGCTTGAAAGATAAAGCAGCATACTGTTCGAAACAAAAATTTCTCATCATTCACGCATTACACACAAAAATCCCTTTCGGCACATTCTGTTTCCCTGGTTGTGGGTTGCGGATGGAACTAATTAGGAATTCTTCCAATAAGTTTTTCGCAATTTATGGGTGAGTGCTTTTTGCTGAAAGAAATTGGCCGCACATATGGGAGTGTGCGGCCTTATGGATTGAGGATGTGATTGGGCTCTTTGTGCCGTTACTCATTCAGGGAGGGGATTTTGGAGGCCGAAGCAGGCTTTGATGGTGATGCGGATGGCTTCTGCATCAGGTCCGCCACTCTTGAGGATGTTGAGCACAGCGTTGATATAGGCTTTTTTGTATTCAAGTCCGAGCAGCCCTGCCACGTTGCATTCGGGGAGCATATTCTTTTGGTTGAACACGCGGAGCACCTGGGCATAGTCGCCCTTGTTGAGATAGGTATGGAACTGGCGGCACAGGTTGTCGTAGGTGGTGCGGGGGTCAATTTCTATTACAAGGTCGATCATGTGCTCTTCAAGGGCTCCGATATTGGTGAAGCGCTTGTCGATTCTCACCTCCACATCGTGCTTCACGCGATGACGCACATGTTGCAGCGCCTGTTGCTTCAACTGGTTGTCGAACATCCGCATCACGGCTCCTTTCACTCGGCGGAACACCTCATCGGGGTTTTTCTTGCGATGGCGTGCCACGGCTTTGATTACGCCTTCGAGCAGCAGAATGTTTTCCACTTCAGCCACCTCGGGTACAAGGATTTTCTTGGCCCGCAGGTATTCCACTTCTTTGTCGTCGCGGCGGTCGCGGTCCACGATGCCCCAACTGTTGAGCTGGTGGAACGACTGCAAATCGTTGAACGAACGCACGCTTTCTATCACCTTGTTGCAGCTGCCGAGTGGCTTCACTGTGTATTCGCGAAAGATGAGCGGGTAGAGTTTGCCGTCGATGCTATGGGTGTCGTCTCCTTCAATGAAGAGCACTGGCTTGCGGCTACCCAATATGTCGAGATAGATGCCCTCGCTGAGGTGGCTGCTCGAATTCATCACTTCGTAGTCCCACGACTGGTTGGCTGGGTCGTAGGTTTTTACCCACACACAGCGGTTGTCGATGCGCGACGATGCAAAGTCGAGGTTGTGTGTGTTGTACACGAAAGTGCAGTCGGGGCGAATTTCCTCAATCACATTCCACAGTGTGGTCATAATTGAAGTGTGGATAAACGATTCGGGGTCGTCGACAAGAATCACGGCGCCTGGCATGGCAAATTGCACAGCGCCAATGTAGTAGAGCACAGCCTTTTCGCCGTCGCTCAAGCGGGGTGATGAATAGCGGTCGTCGTTGCCCTCGTTCTTGAACACGAGTTTGCCGCCTTCGCGTAGCACTTTGTTTTTCGGGAACACCTCTTGCCACATCTTCACGGTAGTGTCGAGTTTCGTTTTCGGCACATCCAGTTCCTCCTTCATGAGCAAATGCGCCTTGTAGCGCATCAAGTCGTGGAATTCTTCGGTGAGCATGATGTGTACCAACTTGTCGAACTCGGTGTTGGCAAGGCTCTTGAGCAGAGGGTTGGATTCGTTCAACTTGTTGAAAATGTCGTTGATAGAGCCCGGCATCACTTCGCAGCGAGTTTCGGGAAACAATGCACGCATGGCGCAAAGGCGGAAAGCCTTGTCGCCGCAGAGTTTCATTATCTGGTTGCAGAAGCGTGTTTTACCGCTGCCGTTGGCACCGATCACGGTCACTTGGCGGGCGTCTTTGAGCACCAGTTGCTCTGCGCTGTTGGTCTTCTTCGGAAGTAGGAGTTCCATAGAGTTTTTATTTGGTATTACTTAATGACGTAAAATTACCAAATCCCTCGCCAAAAAGCAAATATTTGGAACAGAAGTTGTGGTGAGGGGAGGGCGAAGCGTTGAATTTCAGGACAGAAGCGAGCGCTCCATGTCGCTCACGGCTATGAGTGTGGTGCTAAATTTCATTTCTTTTTCTTTTTGGGGTAGGGGATGAGGGGGAGCAGTGCGCGCACCACCTTCTGGGCAGTGCTGCGATGCTCAATGTCGAGGATGTAATGCTCCTTTGCGCCAGGGTAGGGCGCGCCGGTGGAGGCGTCGGCCATCAAGCCAGAGATTTCGGGGAGCATCTTCACGAAGCATAGGTTGTCGCACGCCAGCACAATCGGCTTCTCGTCGATGTAAATCATCCATTCGCCAAACATCTTTTTGGCGCGGATAATACCCACGCCGTCGAGCTGGGCGCACACAAATTCTATGAATTCTGTAGAGCAAGCCATTTGTCAATATTTTTTCTTACTGCAAAGGTAGCACGAAATACGGTATTTGTGCAAAAAATGCTGCTCAATAGCCGATGATACATAATTTTTTTTTCTTACTTTTGCATATCAATAACCAATTTTGCTAACTCGTTAAAACTACTTAAGATATGAAGAAATTATTATTTTGGGCATTGCTGATGGTGACGGGCTGCTTTATTGTGGCTTCTTGCTCCGACGATGCTGACCGTCGACGTGTGTATATTGAAAACAACACTTCCGACACGCTGGTACTCTATTTGGCAGATGGCCAAAAGTATTCGGATGTGCACACTGATTTCAACACTGTATTCCCAAAAGGACAGGTAGTGGAAATGCCTTTCTTTGTGCCTGTCAACGGCATTCCTTCTGACCCATTTGATGAAAGGAAGGAAAAGGTGGTGTTCAAAACAGCGAATGGTAAAAAGACAGTGAACAAGGATTACCATAACGGGAAGAGCTTCGCCTATGGCAAGAAAGGCGACTACGAAGGCTACTTCTTTGTGGTAGAGCAGTCCGACCTCAAATAGCGAAAAGGGAACCAATAGCGTAACTTCCCAATCACCCTATTCACATAAAGAAGCGACCTCGTTACTGAGGTCGCTTCTGTTATATATTTAAGAATCAGAAGATTACTTATTTTACTTCCCAGGTGTCGCCTGCCACAATCATGTCGCGCAAGCAAGAGAAACCTTTCTTTGCTTTCACTTCTTCCACTTGTTCTGCTACGGCAGTGTCGTAGTTAGGAGCTTCCACGTCGCGGATTACGCCGATTGCCAATGGCAATTCGTGGCCGTCCATCATGGCGAGTTGCTGGTGGAGGAAATTGCTTTCGCAGTGAGCGTCGTGCACGAGCACATCGTCCATTGTGTAGCCGTCTTCACCGATGGTTACAGCCTTCAGTCCGAAGCCGTCTTGCACCAGACCCTTGTTCATTTCAGCACCGAACACCATCTTTTCGCCATGCACGAGGTGGATAGTGCGGTCGGCGCGTGTTGCGCGGTCGGTGATGTAGTTGTGGATACCATTGTTGAAAATCATACAGTTTTGCAGCAATTCCACGATTGAAAGACCTTTGTGCTTAGCAGCTGCGAGCATCACTTCTTGAGAAATCTTGAGCTCTACGTCGATGCTACGAGCGAAGAATGTGCCACGAGCGCCGAATGCGAGTTCTGCAGGTACGAATGGGTCTTCTGTGGTGCCGTAAGGTGATGACTTCGACACGAAACCACGGTCGCTGGTAGGAGAGTATTGTCCCTTGGTCAGACCGTAGATTTTGTTGTTGAGCAAGAGAAGGTTCAAGTCCACATTGCGACGCACTTCGTGGATGAAGTGGTTGCCGCCGATAGCGAGACCGTCGCCATCGCCACACACTTGCCAAACCATCATGTCGGGGTTGGCAACTTTGAAACCGGTTGCAACAGCACCGCCACGGCCATGAATTGTGTGGAAGCCGTAGGTGTTCATGTAATAAGGTAGACGGCTTGAGCATCCGATACCGGAAATCACCGCAGTTTGATGAGGTGGCACACCGAGTTCTGCCATTGCTTTGTGAAGCACATTGAGCACAGCGTGGTCGCCACAGCCCGGACACCAGCGCACTGGTTGCTGGTTCTTGTAGTCCTTAGCCTGATATTCTTGTTTGATATTGTTCTCTTCCATGATTATTTGCCCTCCATAATTTTGTTCACGCCGTCAACGATTTCGTGCACGAGGAATGGTTGGCCTTCCACCTTGTTGATGCGCTTGATGTTAAGATTTGGGTTGAGTGCTTGCAGATAGTTGGCGAATTGGCCATCGTTGAGTTCTGCAACGATTACGGTCTTGTATTTGCCAAGCACTTCTGCGGTGTTCTTGGGCAGTGGGTTGATGTAGCGGAACTGTGCGAAATCCACCTTCTTGCCAGCTTTGTTGAGTTCTTCAAAAGCGGTGTAGATGTGTCCGTAAGTACCACCCCATCCAACGATGATGGTGTCGGCACCTTCGCCTTCGCTCTTCACTTCGAGTGCAGGAATGTGGTTGGCCACAGTTGCCACCTTTTGAGCGCGAGCGGCTACCATGCGAGCATGGTTTTCAGGGTTGTTGCTCAAAACGCCAGTTTCGTAGTCTTTTTCCAGACCACCTACGCGGTGCTCGAAGCCAGGGGTGCCAGGGATAGCCCAGTAGCGAACGAGTTCTTCGTTGCGCATATAAGGCTTCCATGTTTCCTTCATTTCTTCAGTCACGAAGTTTGGCTTGATTTCTGGATATTCATCGTTTTCTGGCACACGCCATGCACTTGAGCCGTTGGCGATAAATGCATCGGTGAGCAAGATAACAGGAGTCATGTGTTCGAGGGCGATGCGAGAAGCCTCAAATGCCATCTTGAAGCAGTCGGTTGGCGAGAGAGCGCTGACCACTACGAGCGGACATTCACCGCTACGTCCGTAGAGCGCTTGGTTGAGGTCGGTTTGCTCAGTCTTGGTAGGCAGACCGGTAGATGGACCGCCGCGCATTACGTCGATAACCACGAGAGGCAATTCTGCCATCACAGCCAGACCGATGGCTTCGCTCTTCAGTGCCAAACCAGGACCAGAGGTGCTGGTGACTGCGAGGTTGCCGGCGAAACTTGCACCGATAGCAGAGCAAACACCTGCAATTTCATCTTCCATCTGGATGGCCTTCACGCCGAGGTCGCGGCGCTTTGCCAATTCGTGGAGAATGTCGGTTGCTGGAGTGATAGGGTAGCTGCCGAGGAACAATGGGCGTCCGCTCTTTTCGCTTGCCATAATCAGACCCCAAGCGGTGGCCTTGTTACCATTTACGTCGGTGTAAATGCCTGGACGCATATCTTCGGTTTCGATGCGGTACGTAGAAACCGTTGCGTGGATGTTGTGACCATAGTCGAAACCGCCGCGCACCACCTTAGCGTTGGCTTCGTAAACGGCAGGCTTTTTAGCAAATTTGTTTTTGAGGAAGCGAAGCGCTCCGTCGATAGGGGTGTTGAACAACCAACATACCAAACCGAGGGCAAACATATTGCGGCACTTCATTTGGCTCTTGAAGTCCATACCGCTGTCGGCAAGGGCAGCCTTCACCATTGAAGTCATAGGCACTTCCACCACTTGCGCCTTCAGTCCGATTTCGGTGTAAGGGTCGTCGGTAGTGAAAAGGGCTTTTTCGAGGTCGCTCTTCTTGAAAGAGTCGATGTCGACGATAGCCACGCCATTAGGTTTGAGGAATTTTGCGTTTTGCTTTAGGGCAGCTGGATTCATTGATACCAGCACATCGCATTCATCACCAGGGGTGTGAACGCCGAGGCCCACATGTACTTGGAAACCCGAAACACCATTGAGTGAACCTTGAGGTGCACGCACTTCAGCTGGATAGTCGGGGAAAGTGGAGATTTGGTCGCCGCGCTCTGCCGACACATTACTGAAAATGTTGCCCGCAAGCTGCATACCGTCGCCAGAGTCTCCCGAGAAGCGTACTACGATGCTTTGACGGAAGAGAATGTTGGTTTTGTCTAACATTGCTGTTGTTTGTTTGTCGTTGTTTTTTGACCCAAGCCCATCGTGCGGAAAACATGGCAACGCATGGTTGCACTCGCCACTTCCTTACACCCCAGACATGGGACATAATGTATTTATAATTAATTTGTTCTGTTTTTAGAGGATAGGCACTGTGGGCGTCAGCACCGGCACGGAGAGGTCGGGGGTGGCGGGCGGTGTCTATAGTCACCAAACGCTAATATTTTCGGGCGGCATAAATGCCTCCTTTAAATATGGTGCAAAGTTAGTGCATTCGTGCGCAATAAAAAAATTTAGCGCTATTAGTTTTTTTAAAAAGTGTTTACAAATCAAAATATCTGTGTATTTATGCGCTTTTGTGCGTAATTATGAATATTTGTAAAGCGTATTTTTTCTCACTTTTTATGGGAGGTTTCTAAAAAAGTGATTTTTTTTCCCGTATTCGTGAAACTTTTGGCACGATTCATGCGTCTAATATTTGAAAACCGACGGCAAAGCCACGGTAGCAATAAAACTTTATTTTAAAACAATTAAATTCAGAAAGATATGACTTACACAGGTAAACGACTCTACAAATCAAACATAGAAAAAGTGTTGGCAGGTGTTTTAGGCGGTGTAGCAGAATATTTCAATGTTGACCCTACGCTCGTTCGCTTGGCTTACGTGCTCCTTACCCTCTTCTTTGCTGGTTTCCCAGGCATCATCGGGTATATAATTATGTGGATTGTGGTTCCCAGCCAACCAATGGGCAACCCATACAACACCCCATACCAGCAACCCTATAGCAATGGTCAGCAGCCACCATACAACGGCCAGCAGCCCCCACAATACTGATGAGTTTACGGGACGATGCTTCCAAAAAAAGTTAAAGTTTAAATAGGTTTAATAGCGCAAGGCACTTCGCAACTCCCAGCGAAGTGCCTTTTTTCATCATGGTGGCCCGAAATTTGGGGTGGAGGAGTGTAAAGCCAACGTGTCAGTGTGGTTATAGGGTTGTGGATGGTGGACGAGAGACACCGATTATATCCGATTAGAACCCGATTAACACCGATTTATTATTCAGTGAGGGATGGTGGCACGACCGTCCCCGAGGCTCATAAGAGGGGGGACGCTCTGGCTCCAAGTGCGCGATTTCGCTCCTTTGGAGCTCGCTCGCTTGCATGGAGTTAACAACCACCAGTCGTCGCCGACGACTGGTGGCTTTGCCGAGCTCGCTATTGGCTCGGTTTGAATAATCCGCCGTCGGCGATGACTTTTTACTTTTGAGGCGTGTGTTTAGCGTCGTTTTTGGGGCTGGGTTATCTGAGTTTTTTGAGGGTGATTCAAAAAATTTTCTCTTCGTGGTGTAAAATATTGGAAATGAGTGTGTTCTTGGAATTAAAAAAGTGGTGAAAAATTTGGAGGTTATCCGAGTTATTTTCTACTTTTGCAATACACAATAAGACTGAATATGAAGCACAACTGCATTACAGACCTCCGCACCTGCAAATGGTCCACTCCACCAGGTTATATCAACCACGGGGTGCTGGATAAGATTCATAATGACTACGGCTATTGGCATGATGGTGGGTATTTCTTCTACGTGAAGGACTACCAGGGCAATGTGCGCGTGGTGCTCAACCAAAGCAATCAGCCCGTGGAGCTTAACAGCTACTATCCCTATGGCGGCTTGATGGGCGCCACCACCACCGAAGGCACCCAGCCCTACAAATACAGCGCCAAAGAGCTCGACCGAGAAAAAGGCAAGCAGAGGATTCGTTGACAAAGAAAGCGCAGAAAAGAGAGCACAAAGTGTAGAGATGCAACATTTAGAACAATTAAAAACAAAGAAACAAGAGGAGGAAACAAAATGAAAAAGGCTTTACTAATATTATGTAGTTTATTACTAAGCTCATCATCTTTCGCCTTTAATGACCAAACAAAGCATGTTTACGAAAGCATCTTAGATTATTTCAGTAAAGGAAAGGAGCCTTCTCTCTTTTGGGGGGAGATGGTGAAAGAAGTGATTCAACAAGAGCATGTGACAGCAAAAGATTTTTATGATATTTTTTACATGACAGATGTTATCCATAATCGTGATTTTGGTTTTACTGATACAGATGATGATATAAATATGGATTTTGGAGTATATAGTTTTCAATTTAGGAGAGTAAGTCACCATCCTATTTACATGATGCTCGTTTTCGAGCATCAGATTTGGATTTTCAAAAGGAGCCACCCTTTATTTTACGCCAAATTGCTGAGAATAAAAGAAGCAAACGATTCTCTTATTTCAGATTCTGAATTAATACAAGTTTTCAAATATAACACATTCCTTTATGGGGATAGCAAACTTGACACCTACGACCGTATATATCATAAAATTGGCTGCATCCAATATTTGGCGACAGAAGATTAAAACGCATATAAAGGGTTGGCTTTTCAAGAGGTGAATCCATTCGTATTAGAAAAAATGGATGGATTTTCAGATATTGGCACATCTATCTTACATGAAGTAACAGAAGCTTATCAAGGTGCTAAAATTTCGGCAGAAAGGAAGGCTTCAAGTCCTGAAGCAGGGCAACCCAATTCTGTATATACAGAAGCGCATGGTAAAGCCTCTGTTCAACCACAAGTATATCAAAAATTATATGATAAAGAAGGAAATGAAACTCAAAATTCTCTCAAAGCGACTAATGCAGTATGGTATATTCGCTCAAATGTTGAGCCATTTGAAGAGCAAAAAATCCAATCCTATCCATAGGTTAGTAAATGTAGCATTATTTTGTGTGTTAATCTTACTGCTTGGATGCAAAAACATTCAGGAATATTTAAATGACACGTCACAAATGCAATACTATACTGTAAAAGAAATTGTCAAGATAAATCAAGATGTGTATATCATATATGCTTCTAGAAATGACTCGATTTTCAAAATAGCAAGCTATTATAACAAGGAGCGAAAAAAGGGGGTGAAACTGAAAACGGGTTCAAAGTTTTCTTCAGAACTTCTTTCTCAGTTTAAAAGTGTAGAAAAGAAATTTAATATGATACCCAACAATGGATTAAATATAGTTTTCCATGGTGTAAGCATTGGCAGAGAGCCACACGATGACATCTACATTTGTAATGAGTTGAACGGACCATACCTTGTTAAATAATATGTCTTTTATTGAGATACTGATAACGCGAGTTCGGGATAACGAAACAACATATTTATATCAAAAATTTATATACTTTAAAAATCAATAATTATGTATCGATTCATATTCGTGTTTGCTGCAATGATTATATCCAATGCAATTTTTTGTTTTGGACAAAATACTGATGAACGTTATGAGATAGCTCTTGATAGCATAAAATCATCTCTCAACCTTGACTATGGCGCATTTACTATTTCTGATACTGTATATGATATGAGAGAAATAGTATTCTCTTTTCCTGAAAAAGAAATTGCAAAATTTCCAGATGACAGCACAAAATTAGCAGAGGTTTTTTCATTCGAAAATATGATATCTAATTGTTGTCGTCCGCCCCAAAGATGTGATTTATTGGCTGCAATGAAGAGGATGCAAGACGATAATGCTCCAATGGTCATATTTTTTTCACACCTTGAGGACAATTGTCTTATAGCTTTGGCTATAGAAGAAACCGACTATACAAAAAGGCTTGCAAGACTCAATGATTACCACAAACATCGATTGAAGAATTACATCCGTTTTAACTCTGGCACCTGTTTTTGGTTTATATTTGATAATTTCAACAATGTGCTATTCTGCCATAAACAAGAAATGATATATGACTAAAACGGAGCAAGGAATCTAATCACAATATTCTCTTCTTA
>JAUNNJ010000097.1 GCA_030531495.1 Bacteroidales bacterium | reverse complement strand
AAAATCCTTTTAATCCTGTGCAGCCATAGAACGCGTCGTCCCCGATACTTGTCACAGAGTTGGGGATGGTTACCGATGTCAAGCCTGTGCAGCCATAGAACGCCCAGTTCCCGATACTTGTCACAGAGTTGGGGATTTCATACGCTCCCCCTTTCCCCCCTGGATAACAAATAAGGGTTGTCTTGTCTTTGCAGAACAATACGCCACCTACAGAAGTGTAGTATTGATTCCCGCTGTCTACATAAAATCCTTTTAATCCTGTGCAGCCATAGAACGCGTCGTCCCCGATACTTGTCACCGAGTTGGGGATGGTTACCGATGTCAAGCCTGTGCAGCCAGAGAACGCGTATTCCCCGATACTTGTCACGGAATAGGATTTCCCATCATATGTAACTGAAGAGGGTATTGTCACTGCGCCACTGCAATTACTTCCGCTATAAACAATGGCAGTGTCGCCAGCCACATCATAGACGATATTGTCAATCGTTACTCGCGTGCCTTTCAGCGCCACCTTCTTGGGTGAATTTCTCTGACACAAAGAATCCGTCACATCTCTCGACATCATGTCTGGCACCATCTCATCCAATTCTGGACTCATGGCACCAGCCCTCTCCGCGCCATTTTGGAGCCGATGACGCCGAGCCTTGTGAGATAAGCTTTCAATATCGTCACCACCCATTCCTCGAAAATCACGAGAAATTTGCTCCCGATTTTTCTGTCCGTCAAAGTCGGGCAAATTCACCTGCCCATTTGCCACACTACAAACGCCCAACAAAAGCGCAAACGCCAAAGTCTTAAAAATTCTATATTTCATAATCATCACAATTTTCAATCAAACAGTGCAAATATAATACAAATTAAACAAACTCTTTATGCCCAATGCCAAAAGAACTCGGAACTCTTTAAAACATGATGTAGCAGTTCTGCGTGTCGCCCCCCATTAATAACAAAGACTTCACGATATCCAGATTTCCCCACCATCGTGCCAATAGCCGTAGTCATTATGAATCTTATCCAGCACCCCGTGGTTGATATAACCTGGTGGAGTGGACCATTTGCAGGTGCGGAGGTCTGTAATGCAGTTGTGCTTCATATTCAGTCTTATTGTGTATTGCAAAAGTAGAAAATAACTCGGATAACCTCCAAATTTTTTCGCGATTTTTTTTGATTATAGAATTGGTTGATTATTAACGAATTAAGTTGGTGCTGAAATTTTTTTTCAAATTTGTTTTCAAAACTCAGATAACCCGCCCCTCCCAACGACGCTAAACACACACGCCTCGCCAGCCACAAGTCGTCGGCGACGACTGATTATGCTAAACACCATGCAAGCGAGTGAGCGAAGCGATACGAAGCGCAGCTTGGTGATATCCGTCTCCCTCTTATCTGAGCCTCGGAGAGGGTCGCTCGTGCCCCAACACGCGCTGAATATCAAGCTGGATAAAATCGGTGTTTTAGCCCCAGCGCGTCATACGTGTTGCTGCAGAGCAAAACCGGCTCCGCGCCGTCACGTTCAACCGATGTAGTGAGCAGTCGTTCCATATTCGCAGTGTTTTCATAAATTTGTATTTTACAATTCGACCATTTTGTCGATATATATTACATCATTAGTTCTTTTGAATATAGTTTCTTAATAAGAATTATGATAGAGCATATAGTATCCTAATTCGTTTTTTCTAATAAAAAATCGGGCTGATTCTTTAGGAACAACTAAATAATCTCCTTCATAATGAAACCATACATCATCTTCTCCACGATCTTCAATCGGTGTTGCCTCATAATGTGTTATTCTACCATCTTTTTTGAAAATAACAACATCTGTCAAGTCAAATGCATATGGTATGGGAGCATTTACAACCTTTTCCATAGTTTCTGCCGACTGACCCATTCCGAACACATATAAAGTGTCCCACTCAAAGTTCAGTTCTTTAGAAAGATCTACAACTTTTTGTGTTGAATCCTTTTGCAAACGGTATTGTTCTCTTACCACATCTTCTATTTTGTTTTTACACCCTACGCAACAAAACAGAAACATAATATTAAGTAAAATAACTATCTTTTTCATTTCATTGTCCCCCATGTTTGTTGAAACCTTTCCTGTTCTTCTCTCACTTCTTGATCACGTTTTTTTTGACCCTCTGGATTATATCCATTAAAGTTTAATTCAGAGAAATACTGTAGTAGCTGTCTATATTTTTTATCTGACAGTTTTGTTAAACATATGTTGATATTGCCAGATTTGTCTGTTTTAAAGGTGTAGAGACCTTTTGCATGGAAATGCTCCAACACTTTTAATGCTATCGTTTTCATATCAGTTGATTTTGAAAAAGATGATCCTATAAATCTTCCAATAATATTGTTTTAATGGTCCCTAATAATGTCTTACGATAAATTTTCTTACCATTGTTAAAATACAATATGCAATTGAAATGACACCACAGAAATTTGGAATTGCATGTTCTGTAATGAACAGACAGACATCTGCTTTTGGAGTCAAAGATAATAGCGAGAATATAACATCTATCAACATCATTAATACGGAGTATATGAGTACTAACAATGTTATTAAAGAGAATGTGATTTTTCCAATTAATCTTATAAGTTTTAACATAATTATTTCGTTGATGATGAATTGTATTTTATCTTAATATCTTATTTTAAAATATAAGTATATAGGCCAAAGCAACATAAATATGGCTTGAATACCAAACCAAATAATTATCAGATATGTGATTATTTTACCTTTCATTTCTTTTTCTCTCCTTTTCTTCTTTTATTTTTGGGGTTATAAATTGAACCATCAAAGGGTTCTAATGATGGCATGGTTGCCCTCGGCTGTGCCGCCGAGGCACTGCGTTGCCAGGCGCCCCAGCGCGTCATACGTGTTGCTGCAGAGCAAAACCGGCTCCGCACCGTCACGTTCAACCGATGTAGTGAGCAAGCGTTCCATATCGTCATAAGTATAACGCAGAATCTCCACATTTGTTGTGTCGGATGTTGTATGTTCGTGCCTTATTTCCAATGGTTTTCCAGTAAAACTCAAACGATAATAATAATGCTCATACCCACCGAATCGCGAACTCCGAGCAACGCGTTCTCCTGTGAGTGCCACAACAGGCTGAAGGGATATCCAACGAGCACAGGGCTGCCACACGGTGAAGTCTGGAATAATTAGTGGTGATTAGTAAGAATTTTATTGATGTAAGCAAAAGTAGTGCTTTTTTATTTTAAGCTCATAATGCAAGAGTTGTTGAATCTGATTTTTTTGTGAAAGCATCATCCGAAGAAACCTTTTTGGCATTGCCATCGCCTCGCGAATCCGCTATCTTCGCGCCAGAGTTCTTTGGCGTATTGATAGAGAAAAACAGGTGTTTCACTTCCAAACACGAAAACAGCCCCACTTCCGATATAGACCAAAAAATAGGCGATTTTTGGTCCAAAAGCGAACTAAAAATGGGTGTTTCAGGTGTTTCGAGTGTTCTGGATGTTTCAGATAATTCGACTGAAACATCCAGTCCACTTCCATCATCCACATCCTCGTCCTCGACCTCACACACAAAAACCATTTCGGCATCCTACCCCCATGCTCCACGTGTTGGATGCGAAGATAATCACCCAAAAAAGATATAAGCAAAAGAGTCTACGGAGGGTGGCGAGTGGACGGACTCGCACCCCTGTAGACTCTTTTTTATCTTAAAAAACCGAACAATCTTACCATCGGTGTCTCGTAGACTCGTTGACTTGTTGACTTGTTGTCTTGAAATAAGCCGTATTCTTCGCCGGTTTCTGATTTTTTCATTTCAGAGATGATGTAGTAGGCGCCGGTGAGCACCACTGGGGATGTGAGAGGTGCATCGAGAGCGAGTTCTACACGACCGTTTTCTTCACGACCTTTGGTGATGCGCACTGGATGGAACACGCATTTGCCATTTTTGCGGGTCATTGTGAAGATATAGCTACTACCCTCTTCGTCGATAATACCTTCTGATGGCACCGACGGACTGGTTTGTTGTCCTGAGGCAATCTTGCCCTTTAAATACATACCCGACACGAGGTGGCGACTATCGCCAGTGAAAGAGGCACGCACATGCACAGCCTTGGTTTGAGGATCCACATCCTTGCCTACAGAATACACTTTTGCCTGGATGACGCGAGTGGGGTCGGACTGTGGCGAAAGCGACACCGACTGACCTACAGCCACGCGTGGAAGGTCTTTTTCATACACCATGAAGTCGGCAAACACATTGTCGGAATTCACAATGCGGAACATAGGCGACTGAGGATCGGCAAACTGCCCTGTGGACACGAGCACCTCTTCCACCGTGCCGCTGATAGGGCTGGTGACAGTGATTTGTGTGGTGGTTTTGCCGGCTTTCACACTTTCGGGACTGATGCCGAGCATACGGAGTTGCTGACCGATGGTGCTGATTTCGGTGCGGAGTGTGCGTTGCTCCGACTGTGCCTGCTGCAAATCACGCCCTGAGCCTGCATTGCCAGCCACGAGCGTCTTCTGGCGCTGGAGTTCCTGCTCCACAAATGTGAGTCGGTTTACGGCTGTGAGATAGCGCCCTTGCAATTCAATGAGGTCGGGGTGTGAGAGCACTGCCAGCACCTGTCCACGACTCACGCTCTGGCCTTCGTGCACACTGATACTCTTTACATTGGCTCCAACAAATGGGGTGACTTTCGCCACACTTTGGGGCGATGCCTCCACCTGCCCTTTCACTTCGATGCCCGAAGCGAACATATACTGCTCGGGCTGGCCTGTGGTGATGCCCAATTGCTGCACTTGCTTATCGGTGAGCACCACATCCACCATGCCCACTTCTTCCTCCTCTTCTTCGGCCGATGCTTCACTTCCTGTTTGATTGCCACAAGATGAAACGCCAAGAATCATCGCTAACGCTAAAACGGGGGTTATATATTTGCTAATCATAATGAACTATCTATTATTTTTTTGCGTGTTGATTACTTATTGTTGACATAATATTCCAAACGGAAGTGTGCCGAGAGATACTGCGCCACAGCGTCCCAATAGTCGAGTTCCACCTGGGTGGATTCTTTCATATTTTGTACAAACTCCACATACGACGATGCGCCTTCGCGGTAAGCCAACAAGGCCGCAGCCCTTTGTTCTGCCGCCACAGGGAGTGCAGTTTGGCGATAATAGTCCACACTCTGGTTCCATTTCTTTTCCTCACTGATGAGCGAACGGCGTGCTGCCGAAGTTTCGAGGCGCTGCTGATTGAGGCTTTGCACCGCAATGTCGTGGTTGATTTGCGCTTCCTTGATTTTGCTCTCTTTTGAAGAGAACAGCGGCACACTCACACCCAGACTGAACTGATGATAGCCCAACTTCGAGCCAATCATCTGACTTCCATATTCGGCGAAAAACTTGGGGCGATATTGCGATTTTTCCAATTCGAGTTCGGCTTGGGTGAGTTTGATTTTCTCCTGCGCCAATCGTTCGGAAGGATGAAGACCAAGCACCTCGTCGGAAGCGTGGCACTCGATGGGGAGCACGTCTTCGGGAGCATACTTCACCGAATCGCCAAGCCAGCGGTTGAGGTTTTGCAGCGCTATCTGGTAGTCGATTCGCGCCTGGTCGAGCGACAGGCAGGCTTGCGACGACTGATTCTGTGCCGAAATGAGTTCGAGGCGAGAAGTGGCCTGTGCGCTAAATCTCACCCTTGCCGCACGCTCAAACTCGTGGCAAAGCGAATCGAGGCGTTCATACACCGCTACACGCTTACTTGCCACATAGGCGGTGGCATAGTCGATACTCACTTCGCGGCGCAAATCGGCTTCGGCAAGCGACACTGCTGCACGGCCCACTTGCTCGCGCTGTCCGTGATAGCTTCGGAGTTTGTCGGCGCCAATCAAATCGAAATTCTGGCGCACGGTTATCAAATTCCAAACTGCCTCATTGCCACGGCCAATCTCCTCGCCGCCGGTGCTGAATTCTGTTTCGCCAAGGTCCCACTTCGCTTCGCGCGCTGTGGTGGCAGCAGTTACTTCCATTCGGGCAGCTTTGAGCGATGGATAGTATGCCACCGCCATATCCTGTGCCTTCTGGAGCGAAACAGGAGTCTGCGCCTGTGCGCCGAGCGACGCCATCAGGAGCATCGCCACTGTGGCAACCGCCTTTTTCTTGGGGCGGCGGATGCGTTCTTCAAGTGCGTAGAGCAATGGCATCACAAAGAGTGTGAGCAGTGTGGCGCTAAACAAGCCGCCAATCACCACTGTGGCCAATGGGCGTTGCACTTCAGCACCAGCCGATTGCGACACTGCCATTGGCAAGAAACCGAGCATAGCAGCCGACGCCGTCAGCAAGATAGGACGAATGCGTTCGCGTGTGCCTGTGATGATGATGTCGAGTGTATTGGTCATACCTTCGGATTTTAGAGAATTGAAACGATTGATAAGCACGAGACCGTTGAGCACCGCCACACCGAAGAGCACGATAAACCCTACGCCCGCAGAAATTGAGAACGGCATGCCACGCAACCACAGCGAGCACACGCCGCCAATGGTGGCCATTGGCACAGCCACAAATATCATTACACTTTGCGAGAACGACTGCAAAGCGAAGTAAAGCAACACAAATATGAGGAGCAATGCGATGGGGAGCACGATGAGCAAGCGGTCGCGCGCCTCTTCCAAATTCTGGAATTCGCCGCCATACACCACATGATAGCCCGCCGGGAGCGAAACCTTGGTGCTCATCTGATGCTTGATGTCGTCGACCACCGACTGCACATCGCGCCCACGCACATTCACGCCCACATAGATGCAACGCGATGCGTGCTCACGCGAAATCTGCATTGGCCCTGGTTGATACGACACATCAGCCACCTCGCCCAGCGAGATTTGCTGGCCGTCGGGGGTGTCGATGAGCAGGTTGCGCAAGTCGTCGATATTATGACGATGTTCCTTGGCCAGGCGCACCACCATATCGAAGCGCTTTTCGCCCTCAAACACCACGCCAGCCTTGCCGCCGGCAAATGCGGTGCTCACATATTCGTTGAGTTTGTCGACTTGCAGCCCATAGCGCGCCATTTGTGCACGATTATAGTTCACCGTGATTTGTGGAAGGCCGTCGGTGCGCTCGAGAGCCACATCTTCGGCGCCAGGAATACGGCTAATCACCTTGGTCATCTTTTCGCCGAGCATGCCCAGTGTGTCGAGGTCCTCGCCATAGAGCATCACCGCCACATCTTCACGCACACCGGTGAGCAACTCGTTGAAGCGTAGTTCCACTGGCTGTGAGAACGAGAAGTTGAGGCCGGGAAGTTCGGCTTTCAGTTTTTCCTCCATCTTCTCGATGAGTTCTTCCTTGCTGCTTGCCGAAGTCCACTTACTCATATCCTTTTCAAGAATGATGAAACTGTCGGTATAGTCAAAGCCCATCGGGTCGGTGGGAATGTCTGCCACACCGATGCGGGCACACACCGTCTGCACTTCGGGGAAATTCGCCTTAATCAGGCGTTCCACTTCTTGCTCGCGCTTGATGGTTTCGGAGAGCGAACTACCGGGGCGAAGGAAGGTCTGCATTGCGATGTCGCCTTCGTCGAGACTCGGGATGAACTCGCCACCCATCTGCGAGAATGTGATGCCTGTGGCCACCAGCATAACCAGCGAAGTGCCCAGCACCAACACCTTATGACGCAGAGCAAAACGCAATGCCGGGGTGTAAACTTTCGTAATTTTCCCCATCACCACATCGCTCATGCGCTCCAAAGCGCGTTCAGTGCGAGAGAAGAGGCTATTTTTGTTGGCCAACGGCTTCATCAGCAATGCCGATGCCACTGGCACATAGGTCAAGCAAAGGATTATAGCGCCCAACACGGCAAATGCGAATGTGAAAGCCATAGGCTGGAACATCTTGCCACTCACGCCTGTGAGGAACAATATCGGGGTGAACACGATGAGAATGATGAGCTGGCCAAAGAATGCCGAGTGCATCATGGTGGACGCCGACTGTTCGCTGATGCCGTCCATATCTTTGCGAGAAACGGCAGAGGTGGCATTCTTCAAACGGTGTTCCACCTCAAGCACAATGCCTTCCACGATGATTACCGCGCCGTCGACAATGATACCGAAGTCGATGGCGCCAAGGCTCATCAAATTGGCCCAAACGCCAAAAATTCGCATCAATATGAATGCAAACAGCAGAGAAAGCGGAATGACCGACGCCGTGATGATACCGCCACGAAGGCTACCCAAAAGCAGCACCAACACAAATATGACGATGAGCGCACCTTCAATGAGGTTGCGACTGATGGTGCCGGTGGTGCGTGAAATAAGGTTGGAGCGGTCGAGGAACGGACGGATTTCAAGGTCGGAAGGGAGCGATTCCTGCACTTCCTTGATGCGTTCTTTTACATCGGTCACCACCTTGTCGGAATTGGCGCCTTTGAGCATCAGAATCATGCCACCAACAGCCTCACGCCCGTCTTGCGTGAAAGCGCCGTAGCGCACCTGCTCGCCGAAATTCACGTCCGATGCCACATCGCCTACGAGCACTGGCACGCCGCCATTTTCCTTTACTACAATCTGACGAATATCGTCCACGCTCTTCACCAGGCCTTCGCCACGAATGAAGTGCGCCATGTGGTTTTTCTCGATGTAGGCACCGCCGGTGTTCACATTGTTGGCTTTCAGTGCTTCTATCAGTTCGCCCATCGTCACGCCCATCGCATTGAGGCGGTCGGGCTCTACCGATATTTCATACTGCTTGATACTGCCACCGAACGAGTTCACCTCCACCACGCCCGGAATCATGGCCATCTGGCGGCGCACAATCCAGTCTTGAATGGTACGCAACTCCTGTGGAGTGTAGCGTGTGGAGTCTTTGGGCACGAGGGTGTACTGGAAAATCTCACCCAATCCCGTGGTGATTGGCCCCATCTCGGGTGAGCCAAAACCTTCAGGAATCTGCTCGCGCACTTCGTCGAGTTTTTCTTGCACGAGCTGTCGGGGCAAATATGTGCCCATATCGTCGGAAAACACCACCGTCACCACCGACAAGCCAAAGCGCGAAACCGAGCGAAGGTCTTCCACGCCAGGCAAATTGGCCATCGCCAATTCCACTGGATAGGTGACAAACTGCTCAATGTCGGCAGTAGACAGGTTTTCCGAAACGGTGATTACCTGCACCTGATTGTTAGTGATATCGGGTGTGGAATCGATATTGATGGTGCGCAACGAATACACACCGCCACCTATAATGGCAAGCAGCATGAGCAGCACCACAAACTTATGTTTGATGGAAAAATGAATAATTTTATTAATCATAAATCACTGAATTTAAAAAGATTTTTACGCAGCAAAGGTAATACTGCAAATGTGCAACTGGATTGCAAGTATGCAACCAATGGCAAGATGCCGACATTTTTTCTACAAAAAAGTCTGGCACACATGCACTGACAAGTGACAATGCGATGGAAATAAAGTGATTATGATACAGGAGGAGCACGCAATCCCGCAATGCTGCAACAGGGAGCGAGCACAGCCAACGAGGCTGGGGATTCGTAAGTTACGACTTTTATCGTCGAGGGCTCTGGCACAGAAAAAGTGATGGCCTCGGTCGAGACAGATTGCAGAGCCACATATTTTGAAAAATCTAATTCCGACTTCTCGATTGAGGCGATTTTAGAGCCTTGCACCGGACAGTCGTCGGAGTCGTGTTGGTCGCTTTCGTGTGACGTGTGTTCGTCGTTCACTTGACCGTCGACTTCGCAACGCTCTTCGGTGAAACAAATCATCGAAAGGTGGTGGTGATGGGGCAAAATGGTGGTTGACAGCACCACAAGCGCCGCCATCAAAACCATCAATATTTTGCGATTTGTTTT
>JAUNNJ010000096.1 GCA_030531495.1 Bacteroidales bacterium | reverse complement strand
TAAAAAGAATTCAAAAAAAGCCGCCTCCCGAACTACCGGGAAGCGGCCAATATTCCAAAATCATAATCAAGAATTAAAGAATTAAAGAAATATTAGGCTTGATTCAATTCTGATAAAAAAATTCTTTAATTCCTTAATTCTTGACATTTATCACTCTTCTTGAATTAGCCGAGGATGATGTTGACGAGGGCTGTAACGTCGGAAACGTTAACCACACCGTCGCCATTGATGTCGCAAACGGCGTCGGTGTATTCAGCTTCACCAAGAATCTTGTTAACGAGAGCAGTAACGTCAGATACGTTTACGATGCCGTCGGCGTTGATATCACCCTTGAGGCCTGGAACGGGACCAGGTGTGAGATTTTTGCCCATCTGGTAAACAGCCATACCATTATATGCCTTGAAAGTGAAAATAGTGGCTACTTCGTCGTCGCCCTCACCTTCCACATCAATGTTGAGGCAGTGAACACGGAGTCCGCTGTCGCTCACCTTACCAAGACTGTCGGCAGGAATTTGCCAATATTTCTGCATACCTCCGAGCGACATGCCTTCGCCCAATTCCACGATATTGGCTTGGCAACCGTGGCCATTGCCATCGTAAGCAGCAATTACATAGGTGAACATGTTGCGGCCATCGATTGTGAATTCAGCCATACCGTTGGCAGTGAACTGAGGTTGAAGTTCGGTTGGAACTTCTTCAAAGCTGTCGATAATGGAAGCGCTCACATCGTAGAGCACTGGAGCGGTGTCGAAGCAGTCGATGTAGAACAATTCGCCTGCATAGCGGTCTTCATCTTCCATGCCGAGGGTCATCTTCACGATTGGAGCAAGGCTGAAGCCGGTCTTAGTTTCGGGATAGAAACTGGTGAATTCAATGTAAGGGTCGCCGTCGAAGCCACCTTCAAATTCTTCAGCGCCTTGATCAGCGTGCCAGCGATAGCAAGTTGCGCAACCTGCACCCGACACATTGTTGCCCACGGTCATTACATTACATTCAGCCTCTTCGCGAGTGATATCACCAATCACGTCGAGGTAGTCGGTACGCTCGATTTTGTCGCCCTTTGAGAGCTGGTCGATGAGGGTCATCTCGCCAGTTTCGGTGTTCACTTGATAGAGTGGAATCAAAGTGGCCTTGTCGCTGGTCATAGGAGCCACCCAAATGTGGCCAAAGTTGTCGCGGCCAATACTTGCCACACCCAAAAACACGGTATAGGGCTTGCCATTGAGTGTGAGGTCGAGGTCAGGAAGCGGAGTGCCATCTGCCACTTTAAAGCGGTGCAATACCGACTGAGAAAGAGTGTCGGTGCCCACAACCACAGCCTTTTCTTCGCTGCGAGCCACATAAATCACGCCGTCGTTCATCACGGCGGTGCGAGCACGCTGGTTGCACACAGCATCTCGGGTGTAGGTGGATGCGGTATGAACGCGGTCGTAAATCCATTTGTTCACAAGATTAAGCCCATTCACTGGCTCATAGGTCTGACCATCAGTTGCAGCAAAAGCACTGGCAGCCGACAGCAAAGCCACAAAAAGTAAAAGTAGATTTTTCTTCATATTGAAAGAATTATTAGAAAGTTATTAGTAATTAGTGCTATAAAGTTACAACAATTCCGTGTGATGGCAATCAAATCAGCGCAAAAAAAATGCTCCCGCAAGGCAAATGCCCGCGGGAGCTATGACTTATTTCATTGCCAACACACGATGTGGTTGACACCTAAATCATATTTAAGAATGTTACTGATTCTTATGCGCCAAGAATAATGTTGACAAGGGCAGTAACGTCGGAAACGTTAACCACGCCGTCGCCATTGATGTCGCAAACCGCGTCGCTGTATTCAGCTTCACCAAGAATCTTGTTAACGAGAGCAGTAACGTCAGATACGTTTACGATGCCGTCGCCATTGATATCACCCTTCAAGCCTGGGTCTGGGCCAGGATTTACGTCGGTACCAATCTTGTAAACTGCCATACCGTTGTAGCTCTTGAATGTGAAGAGAGTAACTACGTCCTTGCCGTTTTCCTGACCATATTCTACATTGAAGCAGTGAACACGGTTACCGCCGTCGGATACTTGACCGAGGCTGTCGGCAGGAATTTGCCAGTATTTGGTCATGCCACCGAGTGCCATACCTTCACCGAGTTCAACGATGTTGGATTGGCAACCGTGGCCTGTGCCAGCATATTGAGCGATTGAGTAAACCATGAAGTTGCGATCTTCAAGAGTGAATTCAGCAACACCATTGGTACCAGCTTCTGGATAGAGTTCGGTGTCAACTTCTTCGAAGCTGTCGATGAGGCTACCAGTCACGTCGTAGAGAGCAGGAACAGAGTTGAAACCATCAACATAGAAGAGTTCACCAGTGTACATGTCGTCTTCGCTGCTGCCAAGACACATTCTCACTACAGGGCCATAACTCCATTCAGTTACGGTTTCAGGGAAGAAAGAAATGATTTCGAGAGAAAGGTCGCCTTCGAAACCACCTTCAAAATCTTCAGAACCTTGGTCAGCGTGCCAGCGATATACGGTAGCAACTTGAGTACCAGCGTTCATTACGTTACATTCAGCTTGTTCGCGAGTGATATCACCCATCACGTCGTAGTAGTCGGTACGAGCGAGCTTGTCACCCTTGCTGAGATTAGCGATAAGTGTAAGTTCACCAGTTTCGGTGTTGAGTTGATAGAAAGGAACATCGGTAGCCTTTTCACTTGTGTAAGGCATTACCCATACGTGACCGAAGTTATCAGCGCCAATGCTGTTCACACCCAAGAACACGCCGTAAGGCTTGCCTTCGAGAGTTACATCGAGTGCAGGAAGTTCCTCACCAGTCTTAGCATCCAAACGATAGATAACAGATTGAGAAACGGTGTCGCCAGGAGCCACGATAGCTTGCTTCACTTCAGAGCGAGCCACGTAAATCACGCCATTGCTCATCACTGCAGTACGTGCGCGAGTGTTGCAGTATTCTGCCTTTGGGAAAGTGGATGGAGTGTGGAAGCGGTCGAGAATCCAGCTGTTCACCATCTTGATGTCGTTCACTGGCTCATAGGTCTGCCCGTCGGTAGCTGCAAAAGCGCCAACACATGCAACCAGAGAAAGAGCTGCGATAAGTAAAAATTTTTTCATTGCAATTGGTTATTAAAATTATTAATTAGTTGAATTAGTTGTTTTATTCTTCTTAGTTTTGATAGACAAGACAAAGTAAGTGTATTTTTGTCAAAAAAGCAAATTTTTCAGCATTTTTTCTTGCACGTACGCTCGCGCCGCCCCCCCCGAGAACACGAAAGAAGCTTCACCGCAAAAATCAGGCCGCCTCCCAGTTTCGCAGGGAAGCGGCCAATATTCTAAAATCATAATCAAGAATTAAAGAATTAAAGAAATAATTGGTTTAATTCAATTCTGATTAAAAAAATCTTTAATTCCTTAATTCTTGACACTTATCCTCTACCTGAGTTAGCCGAGGATGAGGGAATGTTGACAAGGTTCGCTTTTCGCGGCGCCAGCTATGCTGACACACCGCTGCTCACCTTGCCGAGCTCATCCTCTTAGCCGAGGATGAGGTTGATGAGGGCGGTCACGTCGGACACGTTCACTGCACCGTTGCCATCGATGTCGCAAACTTCGTTGCTGTATGATGCGGTGCCGAGAATCTTGTTGATAAGGGCGGTAACATCCGATACGTTCACCACGCCATCGCCATTCACATCACCTTTGAGGCCTTCATACCATTGGTCGACATAGATGGTGGAGGTGCTGCCGGCAAGCGAACTGCTGAGTTTGAGGTAGCTGCGTGCAATCCCCGACTTGAAACTCTTGGTTGGCTTGATAAACTTCTTAGTACTGTTGCTGAAATAGAAGCCAACAGTTTCGCCAAAGATGTCGACTGTGGCAGGAGCGGTGCCCACGAGCAGATTGTTGGTTGACAATGTAGGAGTGGTGCTTGGACGGTGGAGTTTGTAGATTCTCCCCTTTTCGAAGCCGGTGATCAGCAAACCAGTGTTGGTAGGGGTTTGGCTCACTGCTAATGTCTTCAGCGTTTGTGTCGATGGGTTGTAGTTTGGCACGATGTAGGCTTGGATGCCAGCGCTCAAGTTCCAGTTTACAGGGTGGTTCACGGCGATGTCCATCACATCGTAGGAGTCTTCAACGAAGTAGCCGTTGATGCGGTCCACTTGCTCTTTGCTGTCGGTAGAGAATTTGGTCCAGCTGCCAGCTTGGTCTTGCCAGTATTTCAATTGAGTCCACTTTACATAGCAAGTGAGGTCGTTAGAAATGCCGCCAAACAGTTGTCCACCGATGGTGAGGTTGCTATAGTTAGGCATCACCATGAGTTCGCTCAGGCCTGTACAGCCCATAAATGCCCATTTGCCGAGGTAGGTGCAAGTGGCGGGCACTTCGAATGTGCCAGTAAGAGCCGATTTCAAGAATGCGTGGTGGCCGATGCGCTCAAGGCTGCTCATTTTGTTGCTGAAAGTTTTCACTTTTGAGTATGCCAGGCAGCTGTCGCCGATTTCGGTCATTAAATATTTCTTATTTGAACTAAGCGTATTGTCGGTTTCGTAGTCGCTTGCCACGAAATTAGTGTTTGTGCTTTGCTGCACGGCTGGGTGGTAAACGTATTTCGCTTTGCCGGCGTAGGTGACACCATTCTTGGTGACAGGGGTGGCGCTGGTGACGGTGATGTGGTAAATGCCGTCGTGGTTGTTGTTCCAGGCAAAGTCGTAGGCACCGGGGGTTACGCTCAGCTTACCCCATTGAGGGTTGTTCTTGTATTCCTGAACACATCCTGTGGGCACATACACCTTGCAGGTGCTTGGAATGCCGTCGAAATGCCAACCTGTGTAGGTGCCGCAGAATGTGTTGTTCACAACAATCGATTGCAGTTTTGGATTGTTCATTACAAAAGCAAAACCTACGTGAGTTACCGACGATGGGATGAGGATGCTACTGATTGGTGTGCTTTCGAAAGCACCATTTGCGAGTCGCTTCAAGCCGTAAGGCAGATAGATGTCGCTGGTGATACTACATTCGCTGAATGCGAAGTCGCCAATCATCTTCAGATTTGGGTTGAGGTAAAGTCTTGTCAGACGGCTTTGTCGGCTGAAGGCATATGCGCCTACGGTGTCGACATTTACGCCGAGTTTCACATTGAGTTCTGAGTCGAAAGTTGCATCTTTTGCAGCATTTTCTGCAATGCTGGTCACAGCATAGGTCTTGCCATTGCATTCTAATGCGTCGGGCACTGTGAGCGTGTAGGTGCCTCTAAGCGATTCCACATAGCTCATGGTAGGAACTTTGACGAGCGATGCACGGCCACCGTAGCTTTTGCCGTTGATGGTTTCGGCTTTCGCGCTGGTGATCACGTAGTGCACACGGTTGCTTATGTTTTCGTTTCTTATGTCGGATTTCTGTAAATCGTAAGCGCCATCAGTGACGGTGCCGAATACGCTCCATCCTGTGGCGGATTTGTAGCTGTTGATTTTCCCGCTTGCCACATGCAGCGTCTTGTGCTGTGTGGTGCTGAAATAGTCGCTGGGCAATGTTGCTGGTGTGGGCACATTCACGTAGAGGTCGGCGAGGCTTGAGCAGTTGTGGAATGCATATGTGCCCCAATTGGTGCAGGTGGCTGGAGCGGCAACATGCTTCAGGCCAGAACAGCCGGTGAACGCATAATTGCCGATTGTGGTAACGCCATAAGGAATGTCGACGCGTGTCAAATTTGTGCAATTGTCGAAAGCGTAGGCACCGATGCTTTTCACATTTTTGCTGAAAATCACTTCTCCATATTCGCCTTCGGGGCAACGCAAGAGCGTGCTTCCATCGGCATTGTAGAGGCATCCGCGTTGGCTTGAATATTTGGTGTTGCCAGCAGCAACTATGATTTGTGTGAGCTGCTTACAGCGGTCAACGAAATATGCGCTGCAGCTGGTCACTGTTTTTGGGAGCGTGATGGTGGTGAGTGCATCAAAAGCGAATGCCGACGATTTGATGGTGGCGAGACCTTCATTGAGCGTGGCTGTGCTCAATGCTGTACAGCCGTAGAACGAGCGCACGCCGATTGTAGCGAGGCTCGGGGCTGTGGTTAAGTCGATTCCTTTCAGGTCGGTGAGATTGATGCATGCACTGTCGGCCACCGATGTGAGTGTGTAGAGATAGCCGTCCACGCCATTATAGTTGTATGGCTTGAATATCTTATCTGAGCCTAACATTGAGGTTTGAATACCAACAAGTGCCACTTCGCCTCTTACTCCTTTGCCGGGATGCTTTGTCACCACGAGCATTGCGCCATCGGAGGTGGACAAGTCGTAGGCGTACGACGACTTCTTCACTGTAGTGAACTTGCTGAACGCAGTCACCGCCTTCGCGTATTGCGCAGAGTTGGGGTCGGTCTTCGTGGTGAAGAGCGTCATGTTGCTGTTGCTTGGGAAAGCCGATGCGGAGTAGAGGTATCCTCTTGGGTCAGCCTTGGCAAAATACACCTCGAAAAGTTTTGAACAGCCATAAAAGGCATTCGCCTCGATGCTCAGACAAGTGCTTGGAATGCGCAACATTTTCAGGTTAGTACAGCCTTGGAAGGCTGAAGCGCAGATGCCCCACAGGCCATAGTTGATACTAACAGTGTTGATGTTGGTGCAGCCTGAGAATGCCGACTTGGCAATGTCGAACACTTCATATTCCTTGCTGTCGATATAAATGATAGAAGGGATAAAGAGGGAAAGGTTTGTAGCCGCCTTTCCGCTTGCGCTAAGGCCGGAAACCGTCACGCGTCCATAGACGTCGGAAGTAGGCATTGTTGTCACCGTGTACGACACATTTCCTTTCTCCACTTTATCGCCCACAGCAGCAGAGACTACCAGGGCAGTCAGTGCGAGTGATAGGGTTAAGAAGATTTTTTTCATAAAATATAGTGTTTTGATTTTTGTTATTACACGTTTGTTTGGGAAAACCCACAGATTCTATTTCTATAAATTTTACCAATTTATGCAAAGTTAGTAAATCGGGAAAATCACTCCTTTCCGCTTTTGGTTAAATAATGTTAATCTTGTTTAGATAAATCACTGTGGCTGACATAGAAAAAGCGAGCTGAGAATTCTCAGTTCGCTTGATATGGTAGGTATTTTTTCTTTTGAAACATGCTTGGCATGTTCCAACAAATGTTCGATTATCCTTAGCCGAGGATGAGGGAATGTTGACAAGGTTCGCTTTTCGCGGCGCAAGCTATGCTGACACACCGCTGCTCACCTTGCCGAGCTCATTCTCTTAGCCGAGGATGAGGTTGATGAGAGCGGTAACGTCGGATACGTTCACTGCGCCGTTGCCGTCGATGTCGCACACATCGTCGCTGTAATCGGCGGTGCCGAGAATCTTGTTGATGAGAGCGGTAACATCCGATACGTTCACCACGCCATCGCCGTTTACATCACCCACGAGCGGAGCTGCCACATAGTTGAACAAGCGTGATGGCGAATAGTCGGTGTAATTCACTGTGGTGGAGCCTGCAGTTCCATACGCATAACGCGCGCGTACATAATACGACTTGCCATCGGCTGGCTTGCCTGTGCCCGTCATCTCTGCAAGTGGCACAGTAGAAAATACGCCTTCATCAAGTGTTGCCTTCCACGATGTGCGGGTTGGGAACGAATTTGTCGTACTTATTTCAACACGGAGCGACTGAGCACCCTCTTCTGGCACGAAACTAATGGTCTGGTTGCCATGCAGAGTCATGCCTTCTTCCGCAGGATTCACAAACACAGGAGCGGATGGCACCACATTCTTGGTGGTGAACGATACCACTTCGCTTTGGTCGACAGCGTCGCCGAGATGGGCCACCACCTGTGCATAGTAGGTGGTACCGCCCGCCAACTTGAATTTTGGAATTCGGTGGCTCGCTTCAGTAGTCTCTGCCACATATTCAGGTGTGGCCATCGACGACTTCGACGAAATGTTGAGCGTGTACACTGTGCCGTCGGCTGCTTTGCTCCAAGTGATTTCTGGAGTAAGCCCCATTTCTGTGGCCATATTGGTTGGTGAAGTGATAGCCATTTTTTCGCAAGTGAATGAACTCACATCGCTGGTTACACTCGACAGATTCAAACCGCGCGAGCTCACACGCCAATAGTAGGTGCCTGGTTTCAAACCAGGGATAGCGGTAATTGCCACAGCAGTATCCCCCACTTCCACATAAGCCACCGCATTCTGGCAATCGGCATCGCTATACACTTCCACTGAGTGGAGGGTGCCGTTGGTGCGCCAAGCAAGTTTAGAGAGCATTGGCACGGTGGCGCCATTGGCTGGAGATATGATGATGGGCTTATCGGCAGGACGAGACTCGCTGCCTGCCAACACAGGAGCAAACTCGTTTTCCCAACGGTCGAGAATGGTGACTGCGAAACGATAACCTTGCGCATAATCAGCCTTGATTTCATAACTGTTCGGATAAGTGAATCCCAACAGATACTGCGCCTGGCAACGGAAATCGGCATCGGCCACGCCATCGGGGATGGCATAGATGGCATAACGCACATTGTCCACTGCATCCCACTTGAGTTCATTGCCTTCGCGGCGGCAGTTGGTCACGGTGCCATACTGCTTTTCTGGAGCAATCCACTGGGTGCTGGGGCACAAAGCCGGAGTGGTGAACACTTGCTGTTTGAGCCAGCGACGCAAGCCCCAAGTTTTGCCGTCGATGGTGCCGTTGTTGTTGCGCCAAGTGCTGTACTTGAAATATACCATACCCGAGTTACCTGCATCGCGCATGATGTTCACTTGGTTGGAAAATTCCTGCAAATCCCAGCCATCCTTGCCGAAACTTGAACATGATTGGCTAATGTAGACGTGGCGATTGAATTTCTTCCCAATCTTGCCCCACCATCCTGTCACTTCATCGAAATTGCCAGCAGTGTTCCAATACACCTGTGGCGAGATGAAATCGATAGTGCCTCGAGTGACCCACGCCATAGGGTCGCTGTAGATTTGGTTATACTGCCAGTCGGTGCCAGGACTTGGCTCCACACCATATTTTGCAGCCAAATCGGGTGAAGAGCAAGCCACACCTGCAGGGCCAATACCAAAGCGCACCCACGGTTTGGTGGACTTTATCATCTGGTTAACATCTGCCACCATCTGATTTACATTCTCGCGGCGCCAGTCGCCTTGACTGAGTGTGACACCCTGTGCCTTGTAGGCATTGTAGAGGTTGGCATCAAGCGAGAAATCGCAGCCTCCCTGGTTGTAGAAATAGTCGTCGAACACAAGGCCGTCGACGTCATACTTGGTGATAATGTCTTTACACACATCCACCACGCGCTGACGCACCTCGGGCATGCCAGGATTGAGCACGGTTTCGTAGTCGGTGGTCAAGAGCCAGTCGGGATGAGTGTGAATGTAGTCGAGTTCGCTTTGCCCCCACGACGAGCCAGATGGCGCATATCGATAAGGATTCACCCAAGCATAAAGTTCGATGCCGCGCTTGTGCGCCTCTTGCACAATCCATTCCAATGGGTCGAAAACGGGCACATCGCCACGCTTGGCCACGATGTAGCTCGACCAAGGTTCGTAGGCCGAATTATACATTGCGTCGCACATGGCACGCACATGGAAATACACGGCGTTCATGTTGTTGGCAGCCAAAGTGTCGAGCATACGCTGGCACGATTGTTTCAGCGTATTCACATTGCTTTCGCTGATTTTGCTCGATGGCCAGTCGCTCACATAGGCACTCATCCACACCGAGCGTTGCTCGCGCTTCACCTGTGCATGCACTGTGACCACGCCAACCATCATCAAAGCAAACAATGCTATTTTAATTATCGTCTTCATCTTTCTTATATGTTATAAAAAACAGGGGCGCTCATCTATTTGATTGTGCGCCCCTGCTATCATATTTCACCTGACTTCGTCATCGTGTCACCCAAAAATTCTCGTCGAATAATTTGGCGAGG
>JAUNNJ010000095.1 GCA_030531495.1 Bacteroidales bacterium | reverse complement strand
TCGCTTTGCAAGCAAAATCCCACTAAACCCTATAGGTTGCGGATTTGAGGTTATACACGGATTATATATGAATCAAATTATCACTTTGCTTACTTTGTTACCTTGCTTCTTGATGAAGACGCCTTGTTCTGGTCGGTCAATCACCATACCGTTGAGGTTGTAGTAAACAGCCTTTTGGTCAGCTTCCTCAATATCTTGAACACCAGTAGGAAGTTTTTGGATTGAATACTTCACGTTGTTCATTGAGTGGTAGGTTGGTTCCAATCCATTGTTGTAGTACACCTTGATGTAGATTGAGAGCACGATGTCACCAGAAATAGCGTCAGCCTCGTAAATGGGCACTACTGAATAGCGAGGGCCAGTATATAGTTTGCCTTTCCAGTCTACGTATTCTGCTGTAGGGTGAATAGGATCAACTACGAAGCATTTGTAGCGGTGAGGGCCATTGACAACACGTTCCATTTCTATCCAATTATGAATATTTGGCAGAAACTATACGAATATAAAAATACGAAGTGTTCTAAATCACCTATAAAGTATGAACAAAGTCGAGAGACTTGAGTTCGAACAGAAGTCCGGCGTTTTGATGCCCGATTTAAGGCAAGTTTTCAACAAACTGTAGTTAACAGAGGTGCATAGTTGCGAAAAATTTGTAATTTTGTAATTTTAATGTGCACCCGCTCGCGGGATCACCACTGTAATTTGATTATGAACTATCGTATCACAGCACCCAAGAGGATTGAAGGCGAAATCAATTTGCCGGCATCGAAGAGCATCAGCAACCGCGTGTTGCTGCTCAATGCCCTATGCCCCACTCCTGGCGTGCTCTCAAATCTTGCCCAATGCGACGACACCGATGCGGTGCTCGCTGCTTTAGCCGCCCCCCATGCCACCGATGTCAATATTGGTGCCGCAGGCACTGCCATGCGTTTCCTCACAGCCTACTTTGCCACCCGCGAAGGACGCGCCGTGGTCATCGATGGCACCGAGCGTATGCGCCAACGCCCTATCAAGGTGCTCGTGGATGCGCTTCGCTCTCTGGGTGCCGACATCCAATATGCAGGCGAAGAAGGATTCCCGCCATTGAAAATCACGGGCAAGCGGCTCCGTGGAGGCAACTTGGCCATCAGCGGCAGCGTTAGTTCACAGTATATCACCGCCATTCTGATGATTGCCCCCGTGATTGGTGGCATCCGACTCACCATTGAGGGCGAAATCATGTCGCGCCCCTACATCGAGATGACGCTGGCACTGATGGCTCGCTATGGTGTGGAGGCTCGGTGGAATGGAAACATCATCGATGTGCCTGCTGGCGAATACGCTGCACTTGATTTCACCGTGGAGGCCGACTGGAGTGCGGCAAGCTACTGGTGGGCGATGCAAGCCATACTCCCGCAATCGCGCATCACGCTCAAAGGTCTTGAGCCACAAAGTCTGCAAGGCGACAGCCGCATCACCGAAGTGATGGCGCAAATGGGCGTGACTGGCAACTGGTGCGGACAATACCTCGACCTGCGCAGCGACGGAGGCACCAACTGCTGTTGCTCCACCTTTGCCGACCTCAGCGGCACACCCGACATCGCACAAACCCTCGTGGTGATGCTCTGCCTGATGGGACGCCCGTTCCGCATCACTGGTCTGCGCACGCTACGCATCAAGGAAACCGACCGACTGGAAGCGCTTCGCGTGGAACTTCGCAAACTCGGCTACATCGTGAAAGTGGAAGGCGACGATGCCATCAGCTGGCATTTCGAGTCGGCCACCCCCGATGCCGAAATCCATATTGCCACCTACCACGACCACCGTATGGCCATGGCATTTGCTCCTGCAGCCATCCGTTTCCCGGGCTTGATTATCGACGATGCGCAGGTGGTAAGCAAATCGTATCCCGAATACTGGCAACACCTCGCTGAAGCCGGATTTAAAATTGAAGAAGTATGATTCCTGCAATGTACATTTTCGCGCTGATGGTGGTGGTAGGCATTGTGCTCTACATCTTCGACCTTCGCAGCCGTAAGCCGGGCGAGGAGCCTGAGCCTGTGGTGATGCCCGAGAACGACGGCTGCACCGACGACTGCTGTTCTACCAACGAGGTGTGCCCCAGCGAGATGCTTTTAGCGGGATGCGACCGTGAAATCGTGTATTTTGAAGACGAGGAACTCGACGCATTTAAAGGTCGCGCAGCCGACGACTACACCCCCGACGAAGAGGAGCAATTCCGCGATGTGCTCTACACGCTCAAGCCCACCGACCTGCTCACTTGGGAGCAAAGCGTTAAAAAGCGTGGCATCATCCTCCCGAAGGCTATTCGCGAAGAATTTATCATGCTCTATGGCGAGCGTGCACAAAAACAATAACAACCGACAACGCAATGTTCGACATCGACATATTCAACTATTCATTTTTCCAGAATGCCCTCATTGGCATCATCTTGGTAAGCATCGCATCGGCCCTTATCGGCACCTATGTGGTGTGCCGCCGCATGGTGTTTGTCACTGGAGGCATCACACACGCCAGTTTCGGTGGTCTGGGGCTCGGCTTCTATGCCGGCTTGAGCCCGGCCGTAACGGCAGGCATTTTTGCCATTGCATCGGCACTGGGCGTGGAATGGCTTTCAACACGCCAACATGTGCGTGAAGACTCAGCCATAGGTGTGGTATGGGCACTGGGTATGGCGCTGGGCACTATTTTCATCTTCCTCACGCCTGGTTATGTGCCCGAGCTCTCTTCATTCCTCTTTGGCAACATCCTCACCATCAGCGTTGCCGACCTCGTGGCTTTCGCCATCTATTTGGCAGTGCTTCTGGCGGTGATGGCACTGTTTTTCCGTCCCATCCGCAGTTGCGCTTTCGACCCCAACTTTGCCCGCACACAAGGGCTTCCGGTGAATGCCATCAACCTGATGATGACCGTGCTCACTTCGGTTTGCATCGTGCTCACCATCCGCCTCATCGGCATCATGCTACTGATGTCGCTTTTCACAATGCCACAGATGATTGCCGAACTGCGCACCCGTCGCCTACTCCCACTCATGCTGTGGTCGGTGGTTATCAGCCTGGTGTGCTCATTGGGCGGCATTTTCCTCAGCATAGCGCTTTCAGTGCCGGTGTCGGCCACCATTGTGCTTTTGCTTATCATCACCTATGTTTTGGCGCGCATCTTAGTGCGTCTGAGCACCTTTTGCAATAAAAACAGTCATTCTGCGTTATAATATTAATTCATGAATAAAATTGGTCGTTACATACCACTGATGCTTCTGGCATTCATCGCAATTCTTCTCGGCGCCTGCAGCACCAAGAAGAACACTGCCATGTCGCGATTCTGGCAAGCATTCACCACGCGCTACAATGTGTACTACAATGGTATGACCAACTATGAGGAGCAAATCAAAATCCTCGAAAACGACTATCAGGACGACTATTCACAGCATCTTTTCATCCACCCTTCCGAAGCGCGTACGGAGCCTAAGGCGCCACAGCCTTCGGGTAGTTTCGACCGCACTATCGAGAAGATGCAGAAGGCCATCGCCCTCCACTCCATCAAGAAGAAACCCGCGAAAAAATCGGGCAAGGCCAATGACCCTAAATTCAAGGAATACCTCAAGCGCGAAGAATATAACCCCTTCATTCACAATGCGTGGTTCATGCTGGCGAAAGCCGAATACATGAAGGGCGACTTCTTGGCATCTTCAGCCACCTTCCACTACATCTCACGTCACTTCTCATGGAAGCCCGAATTGGTGCTTGAATGTCAACTATGGGAGGCGTTGAGTTATTGCGCTATGGGATGGACAACCGAGGCCGACAATGTGCTCGCACACATTCATATCGACCAAATCGAGAGCAAGCGACTGCGTTCGCTTGCCAACCTCGCCTTTGCCAACTACTATATCAAGGCCAACAAAAACAAGGAGGCCATTCCTTATCTATCCGAAGCCATCAAGGGCAATAGCGGAGCACAGAAAGTGCGCCTCAACTTCCTCCTTGGCCAGCTCTACGAAGACGCTGGCGAGAAGCAACTCGCCTACGAAGCTTTCAAGCGCGCAGGTAGCTGGAGCGGTTCCACTTATCGCACCAAGTTCAATGCCCGCATCAAGCAAAGTGCCGTTTACCAGGGCGACAACATCTTGCCCGAGGTGAAAGCCCTCAAGGCCATGACACACTACGACCGCAACAAGGAATACCTCGACCAAGTGTACTACGCCATCGGCAACCTCTATCTCTCGCGCAAGGACACTGCCAATGCCGTGGCCAACTATATTCTTGCAAACGAGAAAAGTACGCGTAAAGGCATCGACCTCGCCATCAGCCAACTCGCGCTTGGTGGTATCTATTTCGCACAGCACAAATACGACCTTGCCCAACCTTGCTATTCGCAGGGCATCACCCTGGTGAGCGAATCATATCCCAACTATCGCGAACTGAAGAAGCGTAGCGATGTGCTCGACGAACTCGCCGTCTACGCTGGAAATGTCACCCTACAAGACTCACTCCTCCGTCTCTCAAAAATGCCACTCGAGGAGCAGAAGAAGGTGATTAAGAAAATAATCGACGACCTGAAGAAAAAGGAAAAAGAAGAGGCTGAAAATGCCGCTCGCGAAGAGTATCTGGCCAACCAAAGCGCACAAGGCAACAATAACCCAACCAGCAAAAATGCGCCTACCGCTTTCACCCTCAACAACGACAAATCGTGGTATTTCTACAACACCACCACGAAAAATGCCGGTAAGACCGCGTTCCAACAGCAGTGGGGTAACCGTAAGCTGGAGGATAACTGGCGACGCCGCAACAAGAACACCTTCTCATTTGACGACGACGCCACCACATCCGACACCCCAGCCGACTCCGCATCTGCGGGAAAAGCGCCAGCCGACACCACGCTTACACCTCAGCAGCGCGACTCTATCAAGCACTCTGAAGACCCCCATTTCGAAGAATACTATCTGAAGCAGATACCTACCACGCCTGAACAAATCCAAAACTCCAACGACGTGATTCAGGAGGGTCTCTACAACATGGGCTTGATTCTCAAAGACAAGCTTGAGGACTTTAGTGCGTCGAGCCATGAGTTCCAGCAATTGCTCGAGCGCTATCCCGACAACACCTATCGTCTCGACGTGTACTACAACCTGTATCTGCTCTGTATGCGCACCGAGCAACTGGCGGAGGCGGAGAAATGGCGCAGTCTTATCCTTTCCGACTTTGCCGATTCGAAATATGGCCAGGCGATGAAGGACCCTGCCTACCTCGACAACCTGGAGCAGATGGACAAGGTGCAGGAAGAACTCTATGCTGCCACCTACGAAAACTATCTGAACAACAATAACGAGGCTGTTCACGAAGCCTACGCCGAGATGATGCGTCGCTATCCGCTCTCTAAACTGATGCCTAAATTCATGTTTATCGATGCGCTCTCGTATGTCACCCAAAAGAACTACGACAAGTTTAAGGAAGTGCTCAAGGAAATGCTCGAGCGCTATCCCGAAACCGACCTCACCCCTACCGCTTCGGCTATCATGAAGCAAGTGAAAGCGGGTCGCCAACTCGCTGGTGGCGGTACCAACGCGCGCGGTATGCAATGGACTTCGTTTGCACTGACTAACGACACGGCTGGCCGTAAGGCTTCCGACAAGCAGTTTGCCGACATCAAGGCCACCGCCAACAAGCCTCAAGTGTTTGTGCTCGTTTACAGCAACGATTCTATCAATTCCAACATACTGCTCTACGAAGTGGCACGCCACAATTTCCGCTCGTTCAATGTGCGCGACTACGACCTCGAGAAGATGACATTCGGCAGCATGGGATTGCTCGTGGTGAAGGGCTTCGCCAACTATCCCGAACTGCAGAGTTACCGCACCGTATTCGATGCGGCAGCCGACTTCAAGCAGTATATCGGTCTTATCCACCCTGTGCTCATCAGCGAGGAAAACTTCAATCTGCTCTTGAGCGAGGGCCGCTCATTTGAGGAATATTTCCGCTATCTCGACGCCGAAAACGAGAAGGAAGTGGAAGCAAAAGTGCCCGAAACCGCCACCGACGACCCAGCTCCTGACAAGACAAAGAGCGTACGCGACAACACCACCGAAAAGAAACAAAAGGCCGACGACAAGAAGCAGAAGCCTGCAGAGAAGAAGGCAGAAACCAAGGCCGAAACACCAGCTCCGGCTCCTAAGGCAGAAGAGCCAAAGAAGAAGGAAGAGCCTATCGTCACCGTGATTCCTGAGAATCCGGATTTGGTTATCGACGATGGCACCAAGCCTGTTGAGCCTCGCCCAGTGGTGCGCAAGAAGCCTGTTGAAAATACACCTAAGGTAGAGCAACCTGCCGAAACCACAACTCCGGATAATGCAGTTGCCCAACCACAAAAACAACAAGAGCAGGCACAGCCTATCCTCAAGCCTGTCGACAATATGTTAGCCGACCAAAAGCCTACACACAAGGTGCAACGACTCGACTCCGATGCCGACAAGGCTGCCAAGGAAGCGCAAAAAGCGGCACAAAAAGCCGAAAAAGAGCGCAAAGAGGCTGAAGAAAAGGCTGAAAAAGAACGCGCTAAGGCTGCTAAAGAAGCTGAAAAGCGTCAGCAAGACTCTATAAAGACTGCCCAACGCCTCGGCGAACTCAAGTTGAAGAATCTTGAGAAATACCGCGCCGACTCTGCTAAGCAAGCCGAGAAGGAGGCTGAACGCCGACTCAAGGCAGAGCGCAAGGCTGCAGAAAAGGCGGAGAAGGAGCGTGAAGATTCTATCAAGCGCGCTGAAAAAGAACGCGAAGACTCCATCAAGGCCGAACAGCGCAAGCGTGAAGACGAAATGAAGGCCACCGAAAAGGCGAAGGAAGACGCTCGCAAGCAGAAAGAGCAAGAGCGTAAAGACGCTGCAAAGGCAAAAGAAGAAGCCCGCAAGCAGAAAGAAAAAGAACGCAAGGAAGCCGCCAAGAAGAAAGAGAAAGAGCGAGAAGAGCGCGCGAAACAAAAGGAACGCGAACGCAAAGAGCGAGCCAAACAGAAAGAGCAGGAACGCAAAGAGCGCGAGCGAAACCGCAAAAAATAAAAAAAAACTAACTAAAAATATACTACATTATGTTCACTTCTGATATCTACCAAGGTCGCCGCGACCGACTCAAAAAGTTGGTTGGCAGTGGCGTCATCATCCTCTTTGGCAACAACGATGCCCCATGCAACTATCCTAACAATGCCTATGCACCATTCCGCCAAGACTCTTCTTTCCTCTACTACTTTGGACAGAAGCGCGACGGACTCGTGGGCGTTATCGACATCGACGCCGACCAAGAGTTCCTTCTCGGCAACGACATCGACATTGAGGACATCGTGTGGTATGGCTCTGTCGACAGCGTAGCCGACATGGCAGCACAAGTGGGCGTTAGCCAATCAGCACCGATGGCAAAACTCTCCGAAATCGTGAATGCGGCAAAGGCAGCAGGTCGTCTCATCCACTTCCTCCCTCCTTACCGCCACGACACAAAAATCCAAATCATGGACCTCTTCGGCATTCACCCAAATCAGCAAAAAGAGGCGGCATCGCTCGCGCTCATCAATGCTGTGGTGACCATGCGCTCGGTGAAGTCCGACCTTGAAATAGCAGAAATCGAACACGCTTGCAGCATCGGCTACCAAATGCACACCACTGCCATGCGCATCGCGCGCCCTGGTGTAAGCGAACAGTTTGTGGGCGGTCAAATCGACGGTATTGCACGCTCTCTCGGTGCACAGACTTCTTTCGCCACCATCTTCTCGCAACACGGCGAAATCATGCACGGCAACCCATCACCAGCGCTTCTTGAGGCAGGACGCCTCGCCCTCTGCGACTGTGGCGCCGAAAACCTTAACCATTATTGCTCCGACCACACTCGCACATTCCCTGTAAGTGGCGAATTCACCCAACGCCAACTCGACATCTACCGCATCGTGGAAGAATGTCACGACTATGTGCTTGAAGTGGCTCGCCCTGGCGTGAAATATGCCGACGTACACTTCGCAGTGTGCCGCAAGATGACCGAACGCCTCAAAGAACTCGGCCTCATGAAGGGCGACACCGAAGAAGCTGTTCGCGCTGGCGCACATGCCATGTTCCTCCCTCACGGCCTCGGCCACATGATGGGTATGGATGTGCACGACATGGAGGGCCTCGGACAGATATATGTGGGATTCGACGAGGAAACACGACCCAACCTTGAACAATTCGGCACCAACTGCCTCCGTATGGGCCGACGCCTTCAAGAAGGCTTCGTGGTGACCGACGAACCAGGCATCTACTTCATCCCAGCCCTCATCGACGAATGGCGTGCTTCAGGACACTGCGCTGAATTCCTCAACTTCGACATGCTCGAAACCTACAAGGACTTCGGTGGCATCCGCATTGAAGACGACGTGCTCATCACAGCCGACGGCTGCCGCTTCCTCGGCGACGAGCGCATCCCCATCCGCCCCGAAGACATCGAAAACTTCATGGCAAAATAATCGGATAGGAGGAAACTGCTATTCATCAACCCAGAAAGTGCATTAGGGCATAGATAAAATTTCAGTTTATTATAGTGTTAGGATTTGCGCTATACCTGAACGAATACAGGGGCTCCTATGTGAGCAAAAGATAGCACAAATCACGCCTATGGGAAACGAGATTTTGCCATTTGCTCCTAACGAACTTTTTGGGTTTAACATAACCAATATATCTTATAGTCAACCTGTATATGAAAAAATCACTCTCTATTGTCGTAATGTTTATATTTGCCGTTACAGTTGTAGCACAGACTTTTGACTACGGCAAATTCAGTTATACTGTCACCAAGGCTCCAACGGGAAACTTGCGAGGCGAGTGCCAACTTAACGGCGTTGCCACTGGTGCCACAGCGAGCGGTTCACTTGTAATCGACCCGTCGGCATATTATAACGGGGTGAGCTACAACGTTGTATCGGTCAAGGACTACGCTTTTAAGGGTAATAACAGCATTACTTCGGTGCGTTTCCCCTATGGCATGCGCACAATAGGCGTCGAGGCATTCCAGAAGTGTACCAAATTGGAATCAATCTATGTGCCCACATCGGTTACATCGGTGGGGGCGCGGGCATTCAACGGATGCTCAGCTTTTAAGAACTACTACACCGCCCAGGCTCGCCAAATACGTGTCACCTATGGCAGCGATGCCTTCCCCTCAAATTCGGGTATGAAGATGTATTTTCCCAATGGTGATGCTTGGACCGCGGGCGACCAGGACCGCATGTTTGATACCAGCGGGCGCAGCATCCTGTGCTATGACATCTATATGAACGATGGTACGGTTGCGGTGGTCGAAACACCCGCAACCAAGGCAGGCGAAACCCACAAGTGCACCATCGTGGGCTTCAATCCCAACGGCTCACAAGCGCCCGAAGCCAGCAACGGTGTCAAGTACTACAAGCCCACCAACGCCATATCGTCGCCCATTGGCTACGAATTCAGGTTTGAGTACACCAAGATAGGTAAACATGCATTCATGGACTCGGAAATGCCATTTGCGAGGCTCCAAAATCTCACCAGCCTCACCACCATTGGCGACGAGGCTTTTTACAACAGCAAGGTGGGAAGCATCACTTTGCCCAAGAACTTGACCACCTTGGGTCAGGCTGTGTTTCGCCACACAATATTTCTGACCGGGTTTGAGGTGAGCAGCGACAACACTAACTTCTGGACCTCTAACGGCATCCTATACGGCAAGGATATCACAGGCAACAAGGAACTCGTGTGTGTACCCTTCCGCACGGTATACCACACCGTTAACGTGCAACCTGTACATACCATACGCGAGTATGCATTCGAGGGCTTCCAGTGGAGCAACAGTGCCATCCATATTCCATACGGCCTCAAGGAAATCAAGAGTCACGCGTTTGAAGAGACTAACATACATTCCTACCTCAACATTCCCTCGTCGGTGACCATCCTACACACCGACTGGATGAATAACTGCTGGTTTACCGATAAAGCAGAGTTTGTCATGAACATCTCTAACAAGACCATAATGAACAGCGCCGATCTCAATGCCGCCAATGTAGGTATTTATGCCGGTGCCAAACTCTATGTGCCACGCGAGGTGGTGGCCGATTACAAGGCAAGCAAGACATGGAGCAAATTCTCATCGGTCAACCCCGACTACAAGAC
>JAUNNJ010000007.1 GCA_030531495.1 Bacteroidales bacterium | reverse complement strand
TCGCTTTGCAAGCAAAATCCCACTAAACCCTATAGGTTGCGGATTTGAGGTATATTAAATTTAATCCGTCTATAATCATTTTTATCAATAATAAAAATGCTGTTACCAACTAAAACAATGTCTTTGACAAGGCCTGTGTAAACATACATGCAAGATAATGTCTTTAAAACAAGACCCTGGCATAGGATGTTTTTTTTCAAATCTTTCACGATAGTTGTTACCTGATAGTAATCGGTTGTTAACTCACAGTGTAGCTCTAATGTTAATCCAACCTCGCGAAAAGTTCTTCTTTTGAGTAGCCATTTGTTTTGGTAATTGTTTTTCTCAAATTCATCTACAATATCTAACATCCCTGTAACAGGAACATTCTGAATTTCAGAAAATTTGTACATTCCACGTCTAATAATGTCTAAATAATAAGAGATATCATTATTCTGCTTTGCCTTTTGATAATCTTCAATATGAAAAGGAAGGTATATTCTGAGGTCTTTATCTACCTGTTTAGGTTGTTTTGTCTCACCTCCGGGCAATAGTGTTATATACAACCCGTTGCAGTTACCCACATCTATTTTTTTGCATCGTACAGCCTTAGTTAAATAATGATTGATAAAATCCACACGACACTGAAATTCATATCTCAAATCATTGTCAAGTACACTAAATGTGTCGTAGTCTAATAATATTTCAAAATAATACAACTTCATGATTATGGCCTTTTATGTTTCTTCTGATCTAATTCATTTCTATGCTTGTCTGCATTCCTTTCCTCTGCGTCTAAAGCTTTATTGCGTGCGCCTTTTCCTGCAGGTAAGCACCGTTAGTGTCATCACCTAAAACATAAGTATACTGCGAGCACAATAATACAAACAATTAAATAATTAGTAGTAATTGATACTGAGTTAATTTATATTTGCAAAAGTAGTGCTTTATATTTTAATCTCAAAACTCAGAGTTGTTGAATTTATTACATCAGCATCAAAATTTGTTTTATTTGTGCTCCATAAAATCTTCAACTTGTAGACTTCACAATCGGTGTCAATCGGATAAAAATAGGGTAAAATCGGTGTTTCTCGCCCACCACACTCTTAAACCCACAGACCCGTTGACTTGTTGACTCGTAGACTCATTGACTTTGAAGAAACCACTTCGACGTTGCCCCCATCTTGCGATATCTCTATCTTCGCACCAGAGTTCTTTTACGTATTGGCATATTGGTGTTGTCTTAACTTCTCAGCGACGCAGGAGCGATAACTTCTTCACTTCTTGACTTCCGAGCAAGTGTTTCAAGTTTCGATATGGACCAAGAAAGAGGTGGTTTTTGGTCCAAAAGCGAACTCAAAAAGGGTGTTTCAGGTGTTTCGGGTGATTTATGTGTTTCGCGCTCGAAACATGAAACAGCAAACCTGGAAAACAAAAAAACACCATCCCCACAAAGCCTTTCTGTTCAAATCTGTTTAATCCGTGTGAGTTTTCTAGGAGTCCACAAGCCAACCTGTCCACGAGTGTAAAATTTCCGTGTGAGAAAAAAACAAAATCATATTTCTCACGATTTGATGCGGTTGCCCATCCCAAATACGGAAATAGTGATGGTGGAATGGGGAAAATGTTGTAATTTTGTAGGCTAATACAAAAGAAACATCGATGGAATTTAAACTTCATTCTGAATATGCCCCCACAGGCGACCAGCCGAACGCTATCGACGAACTGTCGAATGGCGTGATGGAGGGTGTGCCGTTCCAAACCCTTCTTGGTGTGACAGGCTCTGGTAAAACATTTACCATGGCAAACATCATTCAGCGTACACACAAACCTACGCTCATCCTCTCTCACAACAAGACTTTGGCAGCACAGCTATATAGTGAATTCAAGAGTTTCTTTCCAGAGAACTCCGTTCACTATTTTGTGTCGTACTACGACTATTATCAGCCAGAAGCCTACATTCCATCATCAGATAAATACATAGAAAAAGACCTCCAAATCAACGAGGAAATCGACCGCCTGCGCCTCAGCACTGTCACCGCCCTGCTGTCGGGCCGCCGCGACATTATCGTGGTAGCCACTGTGAGTTGCATCTACGGCATGGGAAATCCCGACAATATCAAGAACAACGCCGTAGACATTGAGGTGGGCCAAAACATCGGTCGTGATGAATTCCTCCGCAAACTCGTCGACGCCCTCTATTCGCGAAATGAAATGGAGCCGCAGATGGGTAATTTCCGTGTAAAAGGCGACACTGTGGATGTGTTTGTGGCTGGAGAAGAAATCATTCTGCGCGTGATTTTCTGGGGCAACGAAATTGAAAGCATCGACGAACTTGACAAAACCACGCAACTCCCAACAGGGCGCACGATGGACCGATTCAAGATTTTCCCCGCCAATGTGTTTGTGGCCGAAAAGTCGCACCTCGGTGAAGTGCTCGGACAAATCCATATCGATTTGGGAAATCAAGTGGACGCTTTCTATCGTGAGGCACGCCCTGTGGAGGCCAAACGACTGAAAGAACGCGTGGAATACGACCTTGAAATGATTCGCGAGGTGGGCTATTGCTCTGGCATTGAGAATTACTCCCGCTATTTTGATGGGCGAGAGCCAGGTCAACGCCCGTTCTGTCTGCTCGACTGTATGCCCGACGACTTCCTCACCATCATCGACGAAAGCCATGTGACTGTGCCGCAAATCAGGGCCATGTTCGGCGGCGACCAAAGCAGAAAAATCAACTTGGTGAACTACGGCTTCCGCCTTGAAGCTGCTATCGACAACCGCCCGCTCCGATTTGAAGAATTTGAAGCCCTCACAGGGCAAACGATATATGTAAGTGCAACGCCTGCTGACTACGAGTTGCGTCAGAGCGAAGGCATAGTCACCGAGCAGATTATCCGACCGACTGGATTGCTCGACCCAAAGATTTCTGTACGCCCGTCTCGTGGACAAATCGACGATTTGCTTGAAGAAGTGCAACTTCGCATTGAGCGCCACGAACGCACGCTGGTAACAACACTCACCAAGCGCATGGCAGAAGAACTCAGTGCCTACATGGGGCGTATTGGCATCCGTTGCGCCTATATGCACAGCGATGTGGAAACGATGGACCGCATCCAAATCCTCGATGATTTGAGGGCTGGTGCGCTTGATGTGCTCATTGGCGTGAACTTGCTGCGTGAAGGGCTCGACCTTCCAGAAGTGTCGCTTGTAGCCATTATCGACGCCGACAAGGAAGGCTTCCTCCGCAGCCACCGTTCGCTCACCCAAACTGCCGGCCGTGCCGCGCGTAACCTGAACGGCGAAGTGATTATGTATGCCGACAATATCACAGCATCGATGCAGAAAACCATCGATGAAACCGAACGCCGCCGCTCTCTGCAACTAAAATACAACGAAGAGCACGGCATCACGCCACAAGCCATCATCAAGGCGCGCAACGCAATTATCGGTGTGGACACCGAGATGCAACCAAGCGAGGCTGTGGCCAAACACGCTCGCAAATACGAAAACAATGTGGTGGACTATACGCCACTTCAAAAGCAGGTACAAGCAGAATTCCACCCTGCAAGTGGTATTGCCGCCGACCCTGTGGTGCAATATATGGCCAAACACGATATAGAGAAGGCCATCGAACGCCTCAATTCTGAAATGGTGAAGGCTGCAAAGGAAATGCGATTCCTCGAGGCTGCTCAATATCGCGATGAGATTATCAAACTGAAAGAAAAAATCGAACAAGACAAGGGATGAAACAACGCCAGCAAAACAACGAACGCGACCATCGTATCAATCGCCAATGGCTTCCTACCACCAAGAAGGAAATCGACCACTTGGGATGGGACCACATTGATGTGATTTTCTTCACGGGCGATGCCTATATCGACCACCCATCGATGGGTGCTGCCGTAATTGGCCGTGTGTTGGAGGCGCATGGCTACAATGTGGCTATTGTACCGCAGCCTAATTGGCGTGACGATTTACGCGATTTCAAAAAGTTGGGCCGTCCTCGTCTGTTTTTTGCCGTTAGTGCCGGCGCAATGGATTCAATGGTTAACCATTACACAGCCAATCGCCGCCGTCGCAGCGACGACGCCTACACTCCCGACGGGCGCGCCGGTCAACGCCCCGACTGCCCTACCGTGGTATATAGCGAAATCCTGAAACGCCTCTGGCCCGATGTGCCTGTGGTGACCGGTGGCATTGAAGCGTCGTTGAGGCGACTTGCTCATTACGACTATTGGAAAGACCGACTCGTTCCTTCAATATTAATTGATAGCCCAGCCGACATGATGGTGTATGGGATGGGCGAAAAGCCAATGCTTCAGATTGCAGAAGCACTCAACGATGGTATGCCTATTGAGGCATTACTTGACATTCCACAAACAGTGGTTCGCCGACCATTGACCGAGATTCCCACCGAGGGAAAGGATGTGGTGCTCCACTCTTTTGAAGAATGCCTTCGCGACAAGAAAAAACAAGCTGAAAATTTCAGAAATATCGAAATAGAGTCAAACCTCTGGAACGGTCACACTTTGTGGCAAGCTACTGGCGACATTGCCATCAAGGTGAATCGCACCAATCCTCCTATGACAACCGAGGAAATTGATGCCACTTTCGACTTGCCTTACACTCGCTTGCCTCACCCCCGCTACAACGGTAAGCGAATCCCTGCCTACGAAATGATTCGCCACTCGGTGAATATGCACCGTGGATGCTTTGGCGGTTGCGCTTTCTGCACCATCAGTGCACATCAAGGCAAATTTATCGCTTCCAGAAGCAAGGAGAGCATCATGCGTGAAGTGAAGCAGGTGGTGGCTATGGACGACTTCAAAGGCTATATCAGCGACTTGGGCGGTCCAAGTGCCAACATGTATGGTATGCATGGCAAAGACCTTGACCGATGCAAGCGCTGTGCCCGCCCATCATGCCTGCACCCCAAACCTTGCAGCAACCTGAACACCGACCATAGTGCTTTGCTGGATATATATCACGCTGTGGATGCACTTCCTGAAGTGAAAAAATCGTTTATCGGCAGTGGTGTGCGCTACGACCTTTCGATGCACAAAACAGGCGATGAGAAAGTGGACAAAGTGAATCGACAATACAATGAAGAATTGATTCGATTCCATGTGTCGGGCCGCTTGAAAGTGGCTCCAGAAAACACCAGCGACAATGTGCTCAACCTCATGCGAAAGCCTTCATTTGACCTTTTCTACCAATTCAAGGCGATTTTCGACCGCATGAACGAGAAGTATGGGCTGAAACAACAAATCATCCCCTACTTTATATCTTCACACCCTGGATGCACAGAAGAAGACATGGCAGAACTGGCAGCCATCACCAAAGAACTCGACTTCCACCTTGAGCAAGTGCAAGACTTCACCCCTACACCAATGACGGTGAGCACGGAAGCTTTCTACACAGGATACCATCCCTATACGCTCCAACCCGTTTTTACCGCTAAAGCGAAAGAAGAGAAACTGGCACAAAGGAAATATTTCTTCTGGTATGAAAAAGCAAACAAAGCTGATATCATTGCATCTTTGCGACGCATGCACCGACCCGACCTACTTTCCCGCCTTTATCCAAATGGCGGTGCTTCGACGTATTCATCACCAGCAAAAAAAGAAGCATACTCCACCACAGGTAAAAGAGGAAACTACCACCCACACAAAGGACCATCGGGAAGCTTTGAACCTGCCCGACCTCATTCGCGCTACCCAAAGCCTAAAAAAAGAAGATAAAACTACCACCAAAAAACACATAAAAAATGCAACAAACTCAACTTTTTGGCAACGACAGGATTATAGTGTTTTGTTAAAATAGCTAAATTTCTTCTTTTTTATTATATATAATTGTATTTTTGTGGAAAATCACAAATTAAGTAGGCATATTTTCAACAAATTATGTCCCTATTTTTATGTAAGCCTTCTAGCTGCGGTTATATCGAAAACAATTTTAAGAACTATAATATCAAGATAAGATGAAGGATTTTGTATTTATTGGCAAAGAAAGATGGTGTAAACCCCTACTCACATTTGCACTGTTCTTAATTTCAGCATTTCAAATAGGTGCTGTGACACTTAACTCAACAAATTTCCCGGATGCTAATTTCCGTTCAGCTTTGGCATCTACTTTAGGAATCTCTGAAGGGGCAAACTTTGATGCCACCATAGTGCAATCACTCGATTTAACTGGTAAAGGCATCACCAACCTCACCGGCATCGCCAACTTCACAGCCATCAAGACACTGATTCTTGATGACAACGACCTTGATTTCCTATTTCTCGAATCAAATACAGCCCTTGAAGTGCTTTCAATAAAAAACAACGACCACATGATTGGTTTCAGCACCACTAAAGCCCAAGCTGGTGCCCACTACATAAATCTTTCAAGAACTACCGTGACACCTTTACGAGAATTCTATGCTGATGGGAGCGCCGAATTTGCATGGTTCTCATCTGTCTATTCTGTATTCAAAGTCAACACTATAGAAAAGATTTCGCTTAAAGACTGTCCAAAAATGGCTGGTTGGGCACAAGGAATCTCCGACCAGAAGAATTCATTAAAATATCTCGACCTCACAAACACAACTCAAACGACAGCGGGTCTTAATGCTACTACAGCAATCCCTTCACTCACAAAACTTGAGACTCTTATTCTCGCAAACAACTCCACTATTTCCCATGTAAATGTAAGCGCATTGTCACAACTCAAGCACCTGGATTTGAGTGGGAATGACATCTATTTCAGAAACGGAACCTCATCCGCTTATTACCAACTTCACTACCTAACAGCTTCAAACAACCCATTACTGGAAACGCTCAATGTATCAAATTCAAAAATTGGTACAAACAGTGAAGCTGTAACAGGCTTCCAAAATTTAAAAACTTTTATTGGAGGTGGCAACAATACAAACACACTTTGGACCATCAATAACTGTCCGTCTATAGCACACATAGATGTTAGTGGCGGCGCAAAAATCACTGTTATTAACATAACTAATAGCAATCTCGCTACATTGCCAACCATTACAACCGATGCGAGCAATTCGTTGTTGACTACCCTTAATTTGAATGGGAATCAATTTACCGATGTACCTACTGAAGGCGTACCTTCAACGGTAAAATTCATGACATTGCAACAAAACAATTTTGCAGCCGACTACATGCTTAATGGTGCCACAAATCTTACCGGCCTGGACCTTGGCAGGAATAGTTTCACAAAACTCACCGTTACCAACACCGACTTGCATGCGCTTTCTCTCGATGCTTGCGCAAGTCTGGCAACACTCGAAATGCATGGCAATGAAAGCATTGTGAAGACTGCAGAAAGCAACGACATTACAGCTTCGGCTGGTGAAGGTGTGTACATCAAAGGATTGAGCGCACTCAAGACCCTCAACATTGAAAACAGCAACTTCACAACTCTCGGCCAAGAGAGTTCTACTCAAGGATGTACTGGCATTGAAACTTTGAAGGCCTCACACAACAAGTTCACCACCTTCAGCAATGCCTACACATCGTTCAGCTCCCTTTCTCGTGCAGCAGACAAATCCCGTCCAAGTCTTGAACATCTTACAGGGCTCAAATATCTTGATTTAAGCCACAACGAACTTCAAGATTCCGTTCACCTCTTCAAGAACACAAAACTTGAAACACTGATTCTGAACCACAACCGCTCCATCAAAGAATATGGAACACTTGAAAATTATCTTGCCAACAGTGAAGTTGTAAACCAAGGCAATGCCCCTACATCTGTAACAGTAGACAAAAAAACAACCACTTGGCATGGCTATGTGAATAAAACAACAAAAGGCAAAAGATACATTCCTTACGACGATGTGATGGGCTATGATGTGGGCGCGTTCAACGACACCACCGGTCTTCGCATGTTGAACCTTATAAAAAATGTAAATTTAAAATATGTGGATATCAGCCACACATATATAGAAAACACTGCTGCTGCAGAATCGTATATGGCCAACTTCCAAACAAAATTTGCAGAAGTGCCCAACAATGTGCAGCCAAGTTTCGTCTACATTGCACCTACACACAACACATTGGAAGAATTCTATGCCGACTACAATGGCATGAAAACTTTCGGTTTCATAAATGTCACTTACTCAAAACTTAAACGCATCAGCCAGGTTGAGAGTCGTGGTCAAGATGCAGGCATTATGCAAGGCTCGCTCAACCCTAACCGCTCTGGCATGATTCCGAATCTGGAATACCTCGATATCTCCAACAGCAATCTTGATTCCATCGGTGTAACGAACTGCAAGAATCTGAAATATCTGAATGTTTCGGGCAACTTCACTAACAACAATAAGGACTATTGGGTTTCTAAGAGTAAATGGAATGCACAGGATGGCAGAGGATTTGTGCTTAATCTCACAGGGTGCGACAACATCGTGGAATGCCGAGCAGAAAACATTCCTTACATCCACACAGTTCTCGCTTCTAACCGCCCAACCCTTTCATCACTCAACCTCAGCCAAGACCCAACCAACACTCAACTGAAAAATATTTTTGTGGACAACACTGGTCTGCCAGCTATTGGCAATCAAGCCTACACACCATCCACATTCCCTACTCGTATCAATAGCGAACTTGAGTTGACTGAGCAAACTGCCAGCCTCGGTCTGTCAGGCCTTAGCACTTGCCCCAACTTGCAACTGATTTATTGCAACAACAACAATGCGCTCAAAGCTCTCGACGTGACCGAAAACGCTTCACTTAAATATCTGCACGCCTACAACAATGCATATGGTGAAGACAACAGCGACGCAAGCGGCTTGAATCTTGCCAACAATGTCAACCTCGTGACTGCTTGGGTATCAAATAGTGGTTTGCAATCGCTTGATGCAACAAATCACGCAACACTTGACACACTCAAATGCTACGACAATGCACATCTGCAAACCCTCACCGTGAACGGGTCTGCAAGCATGCGTTACCTCGATTTGGCACGATGCCATGTAGCCAACCTCGATTTGAGCAGCAATACTGGTTTGAAGCACTTTGACTGCAGCAACGACGTGAAATGCACTACAGAAGCCGGCAACTGGATTAGCGACCTTGATTTATCTGCAGCCGCTACTTTGGAAACTGTGATTGCCAACAACAACAATCTTTACAGCCTGAAAGCTCCTGCTGCAACACTCACTAAAATCGAGTTTGCCCACAACCACATCAATGGCATTGATTTGAGCCATGCAACAGCACTGGCATCTGCAAACATCCCCGACGAAGACAATGGCCGCACCATCACTGCTGAAGCAAGTGTATTAACTAAGCACAACGAAACTGGCACCGCTATTTTAGCGCAAGACAAAATATATTATCTCCAACTTGTTGAGAATGCTGGTGATGCAAAAGAAGGCCATAATTCTTTCCTTGAAGCAAGAGAAAGTGTGGATGAACTGAAGCAAGTCAATCGCCCATCACTTGCTGACGACGGCATGACAGTTGCAAAAGTAACCAACTGGACAAGCGGATTCAGTGGCATTGTTGAAGGGTCGAGAAAAGCGGCTTCCGCTTCCGACCTCGACAGCGAGAAAACCTATGGTAAGATTGTTGTGCTCACTCCAACTGCTGAAGACGACACAAATGGCGCCTACGGTAGAGTGACCTACAAATACAACAACGGCATTTCTGATAGCGAATTCTATCTCGATTGGAGCGCAGCTGCAAGTCTCGTCACAGAGGTGGAAGAGGTCAGCGCTGTAAAAACTGTGGACAAGGTGGTTTATGTGAATGCGATGGGACAAGAAAGTGCTGAGCCATTCAGCGGTGTCAACATCGTGGTTACTCACTACACCGACGGTTCAACTTCTTCAGTAAAAATTTTGAAATAATTCAATCCTCATCAAATAAGAGGCTGTATCATAATGCGAAATTAGGCGTTTTGTAGGGACGCTCGGCCCGAGCGTCCGCCAGTCAATTTATTGACAAACAACGAATTCGTCACACGGACACTCGAGCCGAGTGTCCCTACAGGGCCTTGATTATCAATTTTGACACAGCCCCTTTCATATTTTTTTAGTAATTTTTATTTATACCTATCAACAACAAATGAAGAAAATATTGATTGCTGTCACAGCAATAGCATCACTCTATGCTCATGCCCAAAAATTTGAGGTGGCAAATGTGCATCAAGTGGCCACCTCCACCGAAGCATATCACCCTATTTTCATCCCAGGCAGCCACAAAATACTTGTAAGCAGCGAAGCCTATAACGGATTGGGAATTATTGATTTATCGACAGGCTCCTACAAAGAGCTTACCAATGCCCGAAGCGCCGGCTATTATCCAGCAATTAGTGCAGATGGCACGACCGTGATTTGTCGAAACTTTGACGAAATGGCCTACTCCACCTCCCTCATGGCGATAGGCATTGAGAATGGGAAAGTGGAAACCCTCGCTACAGGTCTTCCCCACTTCAATCACATCAATTTAAATAACAGCGAACTGATGGTGGGCATCAATGGGCAAAAAATGAAGAAAGCAATACGTAATGGTAATGCAAGCATATCCAATGAAGATCTGTTCGTAACCGAAGAAGACTTGAAAGTGGTTCTCTACAATGGCAATCAGCGCACTGTTATTGACCCCCTATCTACACCCGAAAAAAGCGTAAATTACTGCTGGTCGAGCCTTTCCCCAGATAAAAAACATCTGCTTTTCGTGGGCGGCAACAACGCCTATGTCTGCAATCTCGACGGTAGCAGCCTTGTGAATCTCGGCAAACTCCACGCTCCCGTGTGGCGCGGCAATCAATATGTGGTAGGAATGCACGACACCGACGACGGCAGCCGCTATCTGACCAGCGAAATTGAAATCATTGACATCAATGGCAACAATCGCCAGCAATTAAGCACCTCATCTGCTGAAATAAAGATGTTTCCTGCGGTGAGCGCCGATGGTTCCACCATTGCTTACCATACCCTTGAAGGTAACATCTATTTAATGAATATCAAAGAAAAATAACAAGCATCTATTATGAAAAGAAATATAGCTACAATTCTCATGATGTCGCTTGTTGTGTTCACTGTAAGCGCTGTTAGCAACAAGTCGAAAATTTATATCAACCCTGGCCATGGTGGCCACGACAGCGACGACCGCCCTGTGGACTTGCCTACAGCATTAGGCTACACCACAAGCGACCGCTTCTACGAAAGTGACGGTACGCTCACGCGCGGCAAATTTTTGCAGACTTTCTTGACCGATATGGGCTACTCTGTGAAGATGTCGCGCACCACCAACAACTCTTCCGACGACTTAGCGCTATCAACCATTGCAGCACAGTCGAACAGTTACGGCGGATATTTCATCTCGCTTCACTCAAATGGCGCCAATGCCAGTGCCAACTACATCACCTCGCTTTATAGCGGCACGCGCACCAGCAATTCTACAGAAAACGTGTCGGGCTCGGCTGCTTTCGCGTTAGCATCTGCAAAATGGCAAGACAACAACAATCTCACAGACAAAACTTACTCCACACCAAGAGCACTCAACGACTACGCTTTCCAAGGATGGAGTCTGGGCGTGTTGCGCACCAACACTCAAGTGGGTTACCTCACAGAATCTTGGTTCCACGACTATCGTCCAGAGTTGCTTCGCCTCAAAAGCGACCAATACAACAAGTACCTGGCATGGCAAATTGCACGTGCATATCTCGAGAATCCAATTGGCAATGGCAGTGCAATAAAAGGCTGTGTGATTGGCGACATTCGCGATTTAAGCGCCACTTGCGGCTACTCAGGCTACACAGTAAGAAATCGCGACGCATATTTGGCGGTAAACTATGCCACAGTGGAATTGATTAATGCCAGTGGCACAGTGGTGCAAACCACTACCACCGACAAATACTCGAATGGTGTGTACGGTTTCTTTAACCTCACTGCTGGCACCTACACCGTGCGAGTTTCAAAGTCGGGCTATGCTACCCAAACTGCTACCGTGACCGTCAGCAACGGTGCTTCTGCACTCAAGCGATTCAACCTCGTGAAGGGAAGCAGTACGGGCATTTCTGTTACTCCCGCATCGCTAAACTTCGGTTCTTTAGCAGTGGGCACATCATCATCGCTGCCAATCACCGTCATAGGCACGAGCCTATCATCATCAATCAGCGTAAGTAGCAACAATAGCAGTTTCAAGGTCGACGCCACTACAGTAGATGCAAAAGGCGGGAAAATCAATGTTACTTTCTCACCCACTACCGGTGGCATTCAATCAGGCACTATTTCGCTCGTGTCGGGCTCGTACAAAGCCAATGTAAGCGTGACAGGCACTGGCAAGAGTGCACCTCTCGCCTTCACTGAAGGATGGAACTTCAGCGAAAACTCTGGAAAAAAGGAATCATGGCTGACAAGTTACGCCAATGCCCGCAACATGGACTTCGGAGCGGGTAAACTATATGTTGTCGACGCTGTGAATGGCGTCATCAAGGTGGTGAATGCCCAAACTGGCGCCTACATCAAGTCGCTCAATATGACAGGGGTGGAAGGCGGAGCATTGAAAGTGATTGATGTGAAATACATCGGCGGTAAAATTTTCGCAAGCAATGTGGCCACCACTTCCGGTGATGTGGCACAACCGCTGAAAGTGTATGTTTGGGACAATGACGACGCAGTTCCTCGCGTGCTGCTCAACACCACTAATTACGATGGTAAGGCACGATGCGGCGACTGCTTGAGTTTTTACGGCACACTCGCCGAAGGCTACATTTTCTTCGCTGCAGGCTCCAACACAGAACAAAGCGAGGTGATTCGCTACAAAGTGACCAACGGTGTGTGCGAAACCACGCCAAGTTATGTAACACCACTTGTGGAAGGCGGCGACGCTGGCTCGGCAGTCAAACTCGGTTTATCGCCCCGTGTGATTCCTGAATCGGAAACAAAGTATTGGGCAATTGGCCAACAATACTACCCCACACATTTCAACGATGGCATCATGGATGCTTCATTCAGCAGCACAGCTCTGAACAAGGTGGTGCATGGCAACTGCTTTGATTCTTTCACCTACAAGGGAACAACCTACGGTTTAGCAACCAGTTATTCGACCACCGGTACCCTTTCGGGTGGCCATGTTGTGCTTACAGATGCAACCAATGGCTGGGCATCGTGCGAAGCCATTGGCTCGTATCCACCAAGTGGATTGGGCAGCACACGCAACACTTCCATGTCGACAAGCATTGCTTCGGCTGTGAATGGTGATAATGGTGTGGAAATGTGGGTACTCGTACACAATCAAGGCCTCGCATACTACAAATCTGGCACAGTCCCAGCCTACACCATCAATTCTGGCGATGTAACCCCTTCTATCACAGCCACTATAAAAGAAATAGATTTTGGCACTGTGAAACAGACATCGGCGGTGAAGTCGTTCGGTGTGTTAGGAAGCAGTCTCACGAGCGACATCAGCATCAGTATCACAGGAAATGATGCCGACAAATTCAGCATCTCTGCCAGCACTATTAGCAAGAGTGTGATTGGTGCAACTATCAATGTGACCTACACTCCATCAGAAATGGGCAGCCACACAGCATCGCTTGTTGTCACATCGAAGGGTGCCAACACCATCACCATCCCACTAAAGGGTGCAACTGGCGAATTGGAGAATTTTATCACCGAAAACGGCTTGCAATACTATCTCATTCCATCTGTGACAGGCGGCACACACGCGGGCGAAAAACTCATTGTGCTTGACCCTGTGGGAGGAAAAGCAAGCGTGATTCCAGACCCATACATTCAGCAATATCTGGTGAGTAAGAATCAGGTACGCTACTGGAACTACACCACCCAGCGCACCAATGGCTTTGCCACCATCGGTGCCGACGGCCATGTAAAACCATTGGCAGGCCACTACGCATTCATTTTCCAGAACTCTGCGGAAACCGAAACAGAAGGTACAGAATACACTGGCACCAACATGATTGATTTTAGTAAGATGGGCGAATATGGCGATGACAACGGCAGCACTTTCACTGGTGTGACCGACCTCACTGGCCTTGCTTACTTCAAGAATATCCAAACTTTGGGTATGTCGCGTAAAAAATATGCTGACGCCGGTTACCAGACATATTCACAACTGAAAGATGTGGATTTGTCGATGAACACTGCGCTTACCACTGTAGACCTCGGCTACAACCAACTCTGCAAAATTGACTTGAGCAAAAACAAAGCGCTCACCAATCTGAATGTGGCACACATGAAACTGTGTGCTGTCAATCTCAGCAGCACCACCCCACTGGCGGAAATCAACACCGACAACAATTTCCGCAATGCAAAAGCAAGCGCACTGCAATGGCAAGCTAATGGAAAATATTATTACGCTTTCTATTTGCGCACAAGCGCTACCGGAGAAAGCGCCGACACATTGGTGCATCATCAAATCGACAAAGCACTCGGTGCAACTATGGCTGATGATGGTTTCAAACTGAGCCACGCATCTAACTGGTATGCGGCAAATGCCACCACTGGCAATGAGTTCACTTCTGGACAAGAACTGACCGTTACCAATGCCGGCACAAGTTTCGGTTATCCTGAAGAGCTAAATGGCAATATTGTGGTGGTGAAAGTTATTGAATCTGCAACCCCTCTCAGCGAGGTTCCATCTGATATGCCAAACGCTGTAGCCTACGACTACAATATTCTGGCACGAGGTATTCAGAAAACCAAGTTCTTCCTCAAAGTTGACTATCCAGAAATCAAGACCGACGTTTTGAAAGGCGATGTGAACATGGACGGAAATGTGGATGTGAGCGATGTGACTACACTCATCAACTACATCTTAGGCAACAACCCATCACCATTCAACCTCAATGCTGCCGACATCGACAACAACCATACATACGACGTGAGCGATGTGACTTCCCTCATTTCCCTCATTATTCAATAATAGATATTCACCCTCTCCTATAACTCAAGGCTGGATCCATCAATGCCAGCCTTGCCTTTTTCGTTGAAAAAATCGGTGATTCTTTCTTTTTTTGACAAAAAACACATACATTTGTCATTTCAAAAATACTAATAACAAAAACCAACTATCATAACTATGAGTATATCAATATATACACTTACATCAGAACTTCACGATGCAGTCACTATAAATGAAGCCACAAAAAATTTTTTTGGCACACTTGAATTTGAATTTGATTTCAAAGACAGCGACTACACCACATACGGGGAAGCCGACCTCAGCCTCATTTATGTGCGCACTGGAGGCACAGAGGGCGTATTCAAAAAGATTCAGCCACAATTGATGACACAGTCTTCACGCCCATTCTATCTGCTCACATCTGGCGAAAGCAACTCGCTGGCAGCGTCAATGGAAATTCTTTCCTATCTACGTCAAAACAACTTGAAAGGCGAAATCATTCATGGCGATGCCTCTTACATCAACACTCGTGTGAATGAACTCGCAAAAATGGAAAGTGCAAGAAAAAAACTTGTAGGCATGCGTCTCGGCGTGATTGGCAAACCCAGCGATTGGCTGATTTCAAGCATGGCAAGTCCGGTGGCGGTAAAGAATAAACTCGGCATTGAGTTTGTCGACATCACCATTGAGGAAGTGCTCGCAACATATGAAACCATCGGCGAAGCTTCACAAGACTGTGCCGAACTTGCCGAGAAAGCGCCAAGCCAAGAAATCAAAGATGCAGTGCCAGGTGCCGTTCGCCTCTATTTCGCACTGAAGGAAATTGTGAAACGCTACAATCTTAATGGCTTCACCATCCGCTGTTTCGATTTGCTCAGCGTGCTCCACAACACCAGCTGCTACGCTCTTGCACGCCTCAACGCCGAAGGCATCGTGGCTGGTTGCGAAGGTGATGTGCCCACCCTTCTGTCGATGCTTATCAGTCAAGCTGTAACGGGAGTATCTGGCTTCCAAGCCAATCCTTCACGCATAAATCCTAAAAGTGGCGAAATGCTCGTAGCACACTGTACCATTCCGTTGAACATGGTGCAACGATACGAACTCGACACTCATTTCGAAAGCGGTATTGGCATTGGCATCCGCGGCTACATGGCTAAGGGACCTGTCACCATATTCAAAGTGAGTGGCGACTTGTCGCGCCATTTCACAGCAGAAGCCTCTTTGCAACAATGCCAAGCAGAGCCAAACCTGTGCCGTACGCAACAAGTGATACAACTTGCAAATCCTGAGCAAGCCAACTATTTCCTTACCAATCCCATTGGCAACCACCACGTGATTGTTCCTGGCCATGTAGCTTCAGTTTTTGAGGCACTATTAAACAGTTAATCATTTAATAATCAAACAATACAACTATGAAGAAATTATTGGCAATTTTACCGCTTGTTCTCCTTGTGATGAGTTGTAACAAGTCGGGCGATGCCAGCCAAAGCACATCATCAGATTCAATTGTGGCAAATACTTACGACCCACTTTTCGACAGTCTGAGAAACAGTGTGTTCCAACCCTCTGAGCAAAAGTTGGAAAATCCAGAACACGATGCCGATGCAAAATTCAAGAACTACAAAGACACCGAAAAATGCACCGACGGTGAAGTGATTTACGAAGGTCGCGGAGGATATTACCTTGTGGATGCCTTCAGAGGCTATGCCATCATTGAGGTGATGGGCGGCATGCTCAACCCCGGACAATGGGTGCGCGGGGATTTCTCTGACTCCAACACCAAATACATTCTCAACAAGACCACCGGGCAAGAGATGCGTGTAATGATTGAGGACATCGAGCTCACCAAAGACCAAGCCATTGACTGGCTCGGATTCCACCGAAAACTCTCATTCGACGACCAAGAAGTATACGACGACATCAACGACTAAACGACGCCCTCCACATCCAATCGCTTGCCGATTAGCAAGCGATTGGACGTTTTACACCATCAAATCCCTATTCATTTTTATAAACATACACTCCCTGCATATTTTTTTAATTCTTGTTGCATAGTATATTAATTCTTTATACATTTGCATTACAGAATATGCCTAAACCCAAATAACGAAACTAAATATTAACAATTTAACAGAAAAACCTATGAGTATTTGTACAAAATGCGGCGCTCAAGTAGCCGATGGCATCAATGTATGCCCTCAATGCGGTGCCCCAATGATGGCTGCCCCTGTAAATCCTCAACAAGATGTAGAACAAAACAAAGTGATGGCCATTCTTGCTTATTTCGGCATTTTGGTATTAATTCCAATCTTTGCTGCAAAGGAATCAAAATTTGCTCGCTTCCATGCTAATCAAGGTCTCATCCTCTTGATTGCAGCAATTGTTTACTCTGTCCTTGTTCAAGTGCTAACTTCTGTATTAGCGCACATTTCTTTAGGTCTTCTTGGTTTGTTTGCTATTGTTCTCAGCCTTGCATGGCTTGTTTTTGCAGTGCTCGCAATCATTGGCATTATCAATGCTGCCAAGGGTGAATTTAAAGAACTCCCTATAATTGGCAAATATCAAATTTTGAAATAATCGATTTCTGCTGATTAGAATTTATATTAAGCGAGAGCCTGCATTTTAATTTGCGGGTTCTTGCTTTTTTTGTAAATTTGTGGTGCTTAATTATTTTAACCAATGAAAAGATTTACACTACTAACAGCATTAATTTGCCTCAGCATTCAAGCATGGGCCTGGAAGCCGATTTTTGTGGGCCACCGCGGTTGCTATCGCGGCGTAGAAAACACGGCAGAAGCATTCCGCCAAGGTGTCGATGAATATGGCTACGCTGGTCTTGAATGCGACGTGCGCGTCACTAAGGACGGTGTTTTTGTCATCAGCCACGATGAAACCACCAACCGCCTTGGAGGCAATCTCACCGTGGCAAATGCAACTTTTGCAGAGTTGCAAGCCGAAACCTACACGCAAACCCGTGGCGGCGTGACCTACACTGGCCACATCTGTACAATTGCAGAATACCTCGACATCTGCAACGAGAAAAATGCCTTTCCCGTCATCGAGTTGAAATGGGCCACTGGACTCAACAACAGCGATATGAGCAATTTCCCGCGCCTTGCTGCACTTGTCACCGAAAAAGGCCTTTCCGAAAAGGTGGTGTTCCTTACAAGTATGCAAAAATCGGTGGAATATATTCACAAAAACTATCCGCAATTCCAATGCCAATGGCTCTGCTCCACCAATTGGGCGAGCAATGAGGGTTGGTGCAGAGTTCAAAAGGCCAATCCAAGCATACAGGCTGGCGATTTCAATATCGAAACTGTGAACACTTTCCGCCGCTACGGACTGAAGGTGGCTATGTGGACAGTTGACACAGAAGCCAATTACAAGAAATACGGCAATATGGGCGTGTATATGATGACTTGCAACTATCTACGCCCCAACGAGATGCCAGAACTTGACAGTATCGATTGGAGTCACATTGGCGACATTCCCGACCCTGTGGTGCTGAAAGCCGACACCATCTACAGTTTTTCGCAATACAAAGGCAATTTGCCCGAGAATTTCCCAAACCGAAATGTTAAGAATGGCACTTTCAACACTGCCATGCAAGCAGCTGTGGTTGACGGGATTATCTACACCAACGACTGCAAAACTCACACAATGCTGGCATTCGGGGCAAAGGGACGAGAAGAAAGCAAGTTTGCAGGCACCAACGGCACCGGCATCTGCACCGATTTCGCAGGCAACCTAATCGTACGTGCCGACAGTATGACCACCACCCCTTCAAAACTGGTCATCTATCCCAAAGGCAGCACCACAGCCATTCCCGTCGATTTCACCCTGCTCAACAATGGACAAACCTATTTTATCAGTGCCAGCGGTGATGTGATGAGCGAAACTGGCGGTCATATCTATTTCTACTCAAAGGGGCAAACCTGTGCCAATATCGTGAAAATTGCCAATGGTGCATATGTGAACACCACAGCCAGCGGCACACTGAGCGCCACCGGTATGAACACAGGGCTGATAGTGCCACTCGACGACGACCCGGACCACTTCATCTACCAGATGCGCACATCAGGCATTTATCGCTACGAGAAAGCCGACAGCGGAGAATACATCACCGGCAATAGCGGACTCTATGCTCCTGCCCGCAACACCAGCATGGGCTGTATGCAATTCCACTTGGCTGGCCATACGCTCTTCATTCACCCATCAAGCGCCAACTACAACGGAGGCTTTACCATCAAGGACTTGACGAGCGACCAGATAGACGTGTTGAATGTAGACGATTTTGGCAATGGCGGTCTGTCAGCCAACCTCTCTACGGGCAGTTTCTACAACATTGAACCTATCGATGACAACCACTGCTACCTCTACGTTTACACCATGGGATTGGGTTACGCTAAATACCAACTCTATGTTGGCGAACCGATTTCCCCTTCCACAAAAGGCGACATCAATGCCGACGGAGAAGTGAATGTGAGCGATGTGACAGCCCTCATCAACAAAATTCTCGGCACAGCCGACCATCCCGACAACATCTGCGACCTGAACGCCGACGGTGCAGTGAATGTGAGCGACGTCACCGCCCTCATCAACCTCATCCTCGCACAATAAAGCAAATATCGATACATCTTCAGCAACTGGGAGGCACCACCCTCTCAGTTGCTTTTTTTGTACAAAATGACCACAATTTAAAATATTTGTGGTATATTTGTACCATATTTTAAACAACAATGAAAGAAAACAACACCTATATCTCATCTGCTGCAGTTAAAGAGCAAGGACGCACAGCCTACTACAAGTTGCTAAAAAGTGTCCGTAATGGGGAACTCACACAAGTTCGCCGAGGTGTTTACGCAACAGATGAGCAACTCAGCGGAAACATGATCGATATTGAAACGATTGTTCCAAATGGTATCATCTGCCTTTGGTCGGCATGGAGCATCCATGGACTAACCACCTCCATTCCTCAAGCATATCATGTCGCCATCAAAAGAGACAGGAAAGTTGTCCCTCCATCTTTTCCAAAAATTGAGTTGCACAGAATCACTGAAAATATCCTGAATATTGGAGCGACAACAATCACAATAGATGGATACACTTTCCGTATTTATGATGTAGAACGTTGTGTATGTGACGCCGTGAAATTCCGCAACAAGACTGGTATGGACATTTGTGCAGAGATAATCAACAACTATCTTGAGCGCCGTGACCGAAACATAAGCAAACTTATGGATTATGCCCGACTACTGCGCGTCGCAAATATCCTTGAAAAATTTCTATTAATAAAACTATGAGCAAAGACGATATCAAGAACTACGGAAAATCAATCCGCAGCAAACTATTTAATATAGCAAAAGAAGAGAACGTCTTCTACCAAACCGTACTAACTCGCTATTTTCACGAGCGTCTGCTATATCGCATTTCCCAAACCCGCTTCCGTGAAAACTTCTACTTAAAAGGAGGCGCTTTGATGTATGCCTACGAGCGCTTTGTGGCGCGTCCTACATTAGATATCGATTTTCTTGGCAACAACATCAACAATGACAGTTCATCGATTGCTGAAGCATTTAAAGAGATTTGTTCAATTGTATGTATAGAGGACGGGGTAAACTTTGATGCAACAAACATTACAGCCCGGAATATCACTGAACTAAGGGATTATCATGGTGTCAGACTTAGCATACCAGTGAGCATGGACACCATCGCACAAGTGATGACTATGGATATAGGTTTTGGCGATGTGATTACTCCAAGCCCCGTGAATCTCGACTACCCTATTCTACTTGAACATTTGCCCAATGTCAGCATCCTTGCCTATTCACTTGAGACAGTAATTGCTGAAAAGCTACATGCTGTTGTTGATTTGGCTGACCAAAGCAGCAGAATGAAGGATTATTACGACCTTTTCACGATTCTAAACAATGAGCAATATGATGCAAATATACTTCAAGAAGCTGTCATACGCACATTTATGAATCGGCACACATCTTTCGATGCCAACACGATGTTCTTCCGCCAAGAGTTTCCAGAGAATCAGCAAATGCAAATCAAGTGGCAGGCCTATATCAAGAAAATAACAAAGACTACCAACCTTTCTTTTACTGAGGTTGCGACTTACATACAAGAAATACTGCGACCATATTGGGAAAACATTCCTCACGTTTAAAATCATACATGCCCTGTCGATAGTCAACAGTGGGGATGACGGTTGATTATGTGGCAATTTTTTGCTAACTTTGCATATTATTTCAATTTGAAATTCAATATAATAACAATAAAACAAAGATTTATGAATTTTGTAAAACCTCTGATTATGGCTTCATTGATGGCTGTAACGGCTACAGGCGCTTCTGCTGCAAAGTTTACGCCTGAATTGCTCAACTCGCTCGGTCGCGTGAGCGATGCTCAGGTGTCGCCCGACGGCAAGAAAGTGCTTTACGGTGTTAGCACTCCTAACATCGAGCAAAACAAGAGCAACCGCGAGTTGTGGGTAATGGATGTTGACGGCAAGAATGCTGTGCAACTTACCAACACCGAAAAGAGCGAAACCAACGCTGTGTGGATGGATGGCGGTAAGAAGATTGCTTTCGCCTACCCTAACGCCGACGGTGTGAACCAAATGTGGGTGATGAACGCCGATGGCACTGGCCGCAAGTGCGTTTCCAACATGGAAAAGGACATTGAAGGCTTCACCCTCAGTCCAGATGAAAAGAAAGTGATTATCGTATCGACTGTGAAATATGGTCAAACCACTCAAGACCGCTATCCCGACCTTCAGAAGACCGATGGCCGCATCATCGATGATTTGATGTATCGCCACTGGAACGAATGGACCGCAGAAATTCCTCATCCTTTCGTTGCCGATTTCAATGGCGAAGAGGTGACTGGCGTGAAGGATGTGCTTGAAGGCACTCAATTTGAATCGCCTATGCGTCCTTGGGGTGGCGTTGAGCAACTGGCTTGGCTCCCCGACAGCAAGAGCATCATCTATGTGTGCCGCAAGAAAACCGGCAAGGACTACGCTGTGAGCACCAATAGCGACCTCTATCAATACGACATCGCCACTGGCAACACCAAGAATCTTACCGAAGGCATGATGGGCTACGACAACAACCCTATCGTGTCGAAGAGCGGTAAAATTGCTTGGCTCTCAATGGAGCATGATGGCTACGAAGCCGACAAGAACCGTATCTTCCTGCTCGATGGTGGCAAGAAGGTGGACCTGACTGCCGACTGGGACTACAGTGTGGACTTTATCACTTGGTCGCCCGACGAAAAATACATCTACTTCATCTGCGCTTATCAAGGCACTATGCCTATCTTCCGCATGGAAGTAAAGAGCCGCAAGGTGGAACAAGTGGCTGGTGGCCAATATGACTACGACGGCCTTCAGTTCGCTGGCAAAGACCTACTTGTCACTTGCCGCCACTCATTCCTCGAGCCAAACGAAGTGTACAGTTTCAAGGTGGGTAAAGATCCAGTGAAACTCTCAAACGTTACAGCCCCAATCATGAACACTCTTGGCGACGTGAAGTGCGAAAAGGTGATGATTCCTACCACCGACGGTAAGATGATGACCACTTGGGTGCTTCTCCCACCAAACTTCGACCCTAACAAGAAATACCCATCTCTGCTCTTCTGCGAAGGCGGCCCACAATCTCCTGTAAGCCAATTCTGGAGCTACCGTTGGAATCTTCGCATCATGGCTGAAAACGGCTATGTGGTAATCGCTCCTAACCGCCGCGGTCTGCCAGGCTTCGGCACCGAATGGAATGCACAAATTTCGGGCGACTACGCTGGCCAGTGTATGAAGGACTACCTCAGTGCAGCCGACTTCATGAAAGAAAAGCCATACATCGACGGCGACCACATGGGTGCTGTGGGTGCAAGTTTTGGCGGCTATTCAGTTTACTGGTTGGCCGGTAACCATCAGAAGCGTTTCGCTTGCTTCCTTTCACATGCTGGTATCTTCGACCTTCGCGCACAATACTGCGAAACCGAAGAAATGTGGTTTGTGAACTGGGATCTCGGCGGCGCACCTTGGGAAAAGGACAACGAAGTGGCTATGAAGAGCTATCGTGAAGCCGACCCTAAGAACTATGTTCAGAACTGGGACACTCCTATTCTCGTGGTGACCGGTGAAAACGACTTCCGCATCTCTTACAGCCAAACTATGCAAGCATTCAATGCTGCCAAGATGCGTGGCATCCCTGCTCGCATGGTGCTCTTCCCAAGCGAATGCCACTGGGTGACTAAACCACAAAACAGCATTCTCTGGCAACGCGAATACTTCCGTTGGCTCGACGAATGGCTGAAGAAGTGATGATAGAGATTAGAAATTAGAAATTAGATTTTTCGGCTTCTCAATTTCTCTATTTTCTCGACAAAAAAATAACCCAAGCTGACGCTCTCGAAATAATTTCGGGGGCGTCGCTTTTTTATTATCTTTTTGCTTTGCGTGTTGAAGAATTTTCACTAACTTCGCATTAACTTAATATACTAATTCAATCATCTACTAATACAACTAAACCATTAACATCATGAGAAAATTATTACTCATTTTGGCAATGTCTCTGGTAGTGGGACAAGCTTGGGCTTGGAAGCCTAAATTCGTGGGACACCGCGGTAGTTACAAGGGTGTGATGAACACAGAAGAAGCCTTCCGCAACGGTGCCGATTTCTATCATTTTGATGGCCTTGAATGCGACGTACGCGTCACCAGCGACGGCCAATACGTAATCAGTCACGACGAAACCACAAACGCTGTAGGCGGTAACCTTACCGTGGCAAGTGCAACACTCGCACAACTGCAAGCCGAAACCTACACCCAAACTCGTGGTGGCGTGACCTACACCGGCCACATCTGCACAATTGCAGAATACCTCGACATTTGTAAAGAAAAAAATGTGTTTCCTGTCATTGAGCTGAAGTGGGCAACTGGTATCAACAGCAACGACATGAGCAACTTCCCTGGCTTGGCTAAGCTCATCAAGGACAAGGGAATGGCCGACAAGGTGGTGATTCTCACCAGCATGAAGCCTTCACTTGAATATGTAAAGACCAACTATCCAGAATTTAAATGTCAATTCCTTTGCTCTACTGGTTGGAACGGCGCTCAAGAATGGTGCAAAACATGGAATCTCACCCCAAGCATTCAAGTGGGCGATTTCGATATCTACGCAGTGAAGAGTTATCACGACCTCGGTATGGAAGTGGCAGCATGGACTGTCAACAGCCTCGCCACCTACAAGAGCGTGGGCGGCATGGGCGTGACCATGATGACTTGCGACTACCTCGTGCCAAGCGACATGCCTGAATTGGCCGACATCGACTGGAACGACATTGAACCAGTGCTCGACCCTCTCGAAGTGAAGGTTGACACCGCTTTCATGTATTGCCGCGACATGAAAAACTTGCCTGAAAACTTCCCTTCTGGCGTCGCAACTGAATCAACTCGCAACAGCGCACAAGTGGCAGCTGTGAAAAATGGCGTGTTCTATGTGAACAACTACACCACAAGCGAACTCATCACCTACGACGAAACAGGTGAAATTCCTAACGCTTTCAACGGTAAGGGAACCAACAGCCACGGTATCTGCTTTGACGACGCCGGCAACCTTATCCAACGTGCCGACGGCATCACCAAGACACCTAACAAGATGCTCATCTACCGTGGTGGCGATGCTAACGACTGCACCGAGGTAAACTTCTCACTCAACAACCCTGGCCAGACCAACTTTATCACTGCCAGTGGCGACGTAATGAGCGAATCAGGCGGCTACGTTTACTTCTTCCCTAACGGACAAACCGTGATGAATGCTGTGAAGATTGTGGAAGGTAAAGTGGAAGAAGTGATTACTTCTGGCAACCTCAGCATCACTGCTTCTACAGCAGGTATCATCTTCCCTATCAATGGCCCTCAAAACTTCATCTACCAAGTTCGCGCCAACGGCTACTACCTTTACAACAAGGAAGACAAGGGTGGCTACGTATCAAGCGGCGCCACGACCACAGCTCCTGGTCGCAACAGCAGCGTGGGCGGTGCTTACTTCACCATCTCAGGTCACAAGCTCTTCCTCCACAGCAGCGGCTCGAACTACAATGGCGGCTTCACCATCAAGGACATGAGCGCCAACAAGGCTTCAATCTTTACCCAACCAGTGCTTGGCACAGGCGGTTACAGTGCAAACCCAACCACTGGTGCATGGTATGCAGTTGAACCAATCGACGAAAACCACACATGGCTCTATGAATACTGCATGGGCAATGGCTATGCAAAATACCAAGTTTACGTGGGCGAGCCATACGTGCCACAACCAACAGCAGTTACAGATGTCAACAACAGCAAGGCTGTGAAGAGCATCAACTACTACAACCTCGCTGGTATGCAGAGCGCTACCCCATTCGAAGGCGTTAACATCGTGGTTACTACCTACACCGACGGTAGCAAGGCATCAAAGAAAGTGATGAAATAATTCCATCATAATCCCTATACGCACAAAGGCGGTTCTTCACCCAAAGAGCCGCCTTTTTTCGCACCCAACTCTATCTATTTCATAAGCTGACAAATAATTTGGATTGAGGGATAGATAGGTAAGCAACGATAAAACAATAATTTCCCATAGCATATAAGGGGCTGTATTAAAATGGATTTATTAAATTTTTGATGGCGAGTGCGTGATGTTTTTCGGCGGGGAATTGTTGCATAAGCGAGTGAAATACATTAACTTTGTACTTTAATTTAAATACTCAGGAAAAGTGAGCAAAAACCCATTCATAAGCTTCAAAGAAAAGCATCCAGTACTGGCAAATTTCCTACTGGTAATCATTACACTTATAGCTTGCCTCTACGCTGGCTACATTTCATTAGATATCTTCACCGATCACGGCAACCAAACCAAGGTGCCCGACGTGAGATGGAAACTCATCGACCAAGCTATCGACATTTTGGAAGATGCTGGGCTCTCATACACCATCGACTCTATTTACAACGAGGACTATGCTCCAGGCGTTGTGACCGACCAAAGCCCTAATGCTGGATCTTCAGTGAAATTTGCACGTCCGATTTTGCTGACTATGAACTGTCTGTATCCACCACAGGTGGAAATTCCAAAAGACATCACCGACATGGCTGGCACCGATGGTGTGACCACACTTAAGACCCTCGGTTTCCGACATGTGACCACCGACACCGTTCCAAGCGAAATGCAAGGTTTGATTATGGCTGTGAAGGTGAACGGACGCACAGTGGCAGCCGGCACGAAGGCCGCCCTCAACTCTAAGATTGTGGTATCAATTGGCGATGGCTCAATTGAAACTGTGGAATTCGACCCACTTGGCAGTGAGCGCGACACTATCATCAAGGAGAAAATAGAAAGCGGCGAATTCGAAGTCATAGTCGACTCGCTTGGTAACAAACGTCTCGTTCCACGCTCTAAACGCTAATATGGCAGAAGAATTTATCGACATTGAAGAAATAGAAGAAGGCAGCTGCCATTCGGAGATACAATCCGATTTCAGCGAGCCTGACTTTAGCGAAAACGGCAGAGACTACTGGGAGCACTACCGCTACGAGGTGGAAAAAGGACAAGTGCTGCTGCGCATCGACAAATACCTCGTGGAGCGCATCAAAGGCACATCAAGAAACCGAATCCAAAACGCAGCAGAAGCGCAGTGCATTCGCGTAAACGGCCGCCCTGTGAAATCAAACTACCGTGTTCATCCTGGAGAAATCATCACCATCGTGATGGACCGCCCGCGCTATGAAAATGAAATCGTGGCGCAGGACATTCCTATCGACATTGTATATGAGGACGAGTCGCTGTTGGTAGTAAACAAGCCGGCAGGCATGTGTGTGCACCCTGGCCACGGCAACTACGACGGCACGCTGGTAAATGCACTTGCATGGCACTTTAAAGACAATCCCGACTACGATGTGACCGACCCAAGAATGGGTCTCGTGCACCGCATCGACAAAGACACTTCTGGCTTGCTCGTGGTGGCGAAGACGCCAAATGCCAAGACATCACTGGGCAAACAATTCTTCAATAAAACCACCAAACGCCAATATGTGGCTGTGGTTTGGGGCACGATGAAAGATGTTGACGGCACCGTGATTGGCCATGTGGGCCGCAGCATGCGCGACCGCCTGCAGATGTGTGTGTATCCCGACGGCGAACATGGTAAGCACGCCGTGACCCACTACCACACACTTGAAAACTTGGCACACGTGGCTGTGGTGAGATGCCAACTCGAAACTGGCCGCACCCACCAAATTCGCGTGCATATGAAGCACATCGGGCATCCGCTTTTCAACGACGCGCGCTACGGAGGCGACAAGGTGCTACGAGGCAACACTTCGAGCCATTACGCGCAATTCATCCGCCACTGCTTTGACGCATGCCCTCGCCAAGCGCTTCATGCAAAGACACTTGGCTTTGTGCACCCTGTAACGAAACAGCAGATGGATTTCGACAGCGAAATTCCAGCCGACATGACCGACCTCATCGAGCGCTGGAGAAACTACGCCGAAGGGTTAGCCAACAAGAAATAAAAAAAGACAGAAGTGTGGGCCTCACAGGGTTTGCACTTTTTGATTTATTACGCACATAATCTGTGAGTTGCAAACATATATTATACAATTAGGGAATTGACAAGCAGCAGTTATTTAACATTTCTAACTTAATATTGTATAAATTAACTTGATTTTTGCACCACAATCCATGGCAATGTAATAATTTTGCAATGCTAAAAAGTGGAATATTTCTCTTACCGTATTCCTACTCCAAAGCAGAAAAATGAACAATATAAAAACAACTCATATTAATCAGACAAATTAATTTATTTGCAACTATGGGAGACTCTGTAAACATTAGAGAATTAAACGACTTGATTGCAAGCAAACGCAATTTCGTTGATGCCATCACTCGAGGTATGGACCAAACCATCATCGGTCAGAAACACCTTGTGGATTCGCTCCTGATTGCCCTCTTGGCCAATGGTCACATCCTTCTCGAAGGTGTGCCTGGCTTGGCAAAGACACTTGCTATCAAAACCCTTGCATCAGTAATCGACGCAAAATATAGCCGCATCCAGTTCACCCCCGACCTTCTTCCTGCCGATGTGGTAGGCACAATGGTGTACAGCGTGCAGAAAGAAAAATTTGAAGTAAAGCAAGGTCCAGTATTTGCCAACTTTGTTTTGGCCGATGAAATCAACCGCGCGCCAGCCAAAGTGCAAAGTGCGCTACTCGAAGCCATGCAAGAACGCCAAGTGACCATTGGCGACAACACTTTCAAGCTCGACGACCCATTCCTGGTAATGGCTACTCAAAACCCTATTGAACAAGAAGGCACCTATCCACTGCCAGAAGCACAGGTCGACCGTTTCTTGATGAAGGTGGTGATTGGCTATCCTAACAAGGAAGAAGAAAAGCAGATTATCCGCATGAATGTGGCTCCAACCAAGCAGAATGTGCAAGCACTTGTCACTCCACGCGACATTATTGAGGTGCGCGACATCGTGAACAAGATTTATATCGACGAAAAGATTGAAAAGTATATCGTCGACATCGTGTTTGCCACCCGCTTCCCTGCCGATTACGGATTAAACGAACTGAAGAGCATTATCTCATTTGGTGCTTCACCCCGTGCAAGCATCAGCATGGCGCTCGCCGCTCGTGCCTACGCATTCCTTCGTGGACGTGGCTACGTGATTCCTGAAGACGTGCGCGCAGTGTGCCACGATGTGATGCGCCACCGCATTGGCCTCTCTTACGAAGCCGAAGCCAACAACATTGGCGCCGACGAAGTAATCAGCCAAATTCTCGACAAGGTAGCAGTGCCCTAATCAATAGGACCGCTATCCATTCATGAACCCTTATTTCAAGGTGAATGATGGACAAGAGTGAATTATTAAAAAAAGTCAGAAAAATAGAAATCAAGGCCAAGGGCCTGTCGCAGAACATCTTTGCGGGTGAATACCACTCTGCTTTCAAAGGACGTGGTATGACGTTTAGCGAAGTGCGCGAATACCAGTATGGCGACGATGTTCGCGATATCGACTGGAATGTGACCGCTCGCCAAAACCACCCTTATGTGAAGGTGTATGAAGAGGAACGCGAACTCACTGTGATGCTGCTTGTGGATGTGTCGGGCAGCAAGGATTTCGGTGCCGTGGGTGAAGCAAAGCGTGATATGATGGCTGAAATTGCCGCCACGCTCGCTTTCTCCGCTATTGAGAACAACGACAAGGTGGGTGTGATTCTTTTCAGCGACAAGATTGAGAAATTCATTCCTCCCAAGAAGGGTCGCAAGCACATTTTGCTCGTAATCAGCACTCTGCTTGATTTCAAGCCCGAAAACAAAGGCACTGATGTGAACTATGCGCTTGAATTTCTCACCAGCGGTATCAAAAAACGCTGCACGGCCTTCCTTGTGAGCGATTTTATCGACGAAGGCGACTACAGTAAAGCACTTTCCATTGCCAACAACAAGCACGACCTGATAGCTGTGCAGGTGTACGACAAACGCGAAATGCAACTGCCCGACGTGGGGCTAATGCGCGTGTATGATGCCGAAACGGAAGAGGAACGGTGGATTAACACCAGTTCGAAAAAGGTGCGTGAAACTTATCAACGCTGGTGGTATCAACGCCAACTGAAAATGAGCGAGAAACTGCAGCGTGGCCGAGTGGATTTAGCATCAATCGCCACCGATGAAGATTACACAAAAGCGCTTCTCGGGCTTTTCAAGCGCAGAGGAGTGGCACGATGAAAGTAATTACCAACACATTTCTGAGAGAGAGTTACAACTAATGAATAGTAAATTCATAACATATTTAATCTGCAGTCTGTTTTTGCTCATTCCTTTTGGAATGCAGGCGAAAAACGAGAAAGCGCTGATTTCCAAAGCCGAGCTCACCAACCGAAACATCGTGATGGGCGACACCACCACTATGAAGTTGGAACTGGTGCAACCGAAAGATTTGGTTGTGATGGCTGGATTGGAAGTGAAGGATTCCATCAGTAGCGTGGTGGAACTCGGCGACCTCATTGCTTGCGACACCACCGACCTGGGCAACAACCGCATCCAAATCAATGCCACCTACATTGTTCAGGCATTTGATTCCGGCGAATGGCACCTCAACCCTGTGCTTCTGATAGAGCCCGACACCATCCGCTGCGACATTCCTTTGGTCATCAAGGTGAATCCTATAAAAGTGGATCCCAACGGCGATATCAAGGATTTCGCACCAGTGCCCGGTCCCGAACGCAAACTGCTCGACTATGTGCCCGACTGGGTGACCAGCCTATGGTGGGTATGGATTCTGCTGCTGATTGCTGCCACATTATTATATGCCTATTTCAAGTGGTGGCGCAAGGGTAAAAATCCTTTGAAACGAGTGAAGAAACGCAAGCCGCCATACGAAGAAGCCGTTGAGCGACTGAATTTGCTCAAAAGCAAGCAACTCTGGCAAAACGGACGCGAAAAAGACTATTACACTGGCCTTACCGACATTCTTCGCGAATATATCGACCGAAGATTCGGCATCAATGCCATTGAGATGACATCAAGTGAAATCATTGATGCACTTAAAAACAACAGTGAAACGCAACTTGTCAATGACCAGTTGAGCGAAATTCTCGCCATTGCCGACTTTGTGAAGTTTGCTGGTCAACGTCCACTTGCCGACGACAACGAGCGTTCGTTCCAACGCGCCGTCAACTTTGTGGATGCCACTAAGCCACAACCAGAGAACGACAAGGCACAAAAAGAAAAGGAGGGAAAGAAATGATGAATTTTGCACATCCTGGCTACCTGTGGCTATTCCTTCTTTTTGTGCCACTCATTGCATGGTATGTTTGGAGTTTGCGTAAAGCAAATCCAAGTATGCGCATGTCGTCGACCGATGCTTTCCGGTCACTTCCCACAAGCTGGAAGGTGTATGTCAAGCATTTGTCGTTTGGTTTGAAACTCGCTGCTTTGTCGTGCCTCATCATCATTTTGTGCCGTCCACAAACCTACGACCGCTGGTCGAGTAGCGACACACAAGGCACCGACATCGTGTTGGCAATGGATATCTCTGCAAGTATGCTCTCGCGCGACCTCCAGCCCGACCGACTTGAGGCATCAAAAAAGGTGGCAAGCGATTTTGTAGCAAAGCGCGAAAGCGACAATATTGGCTTGGTGATTTTTGCCAGCGAAGGATTCACACTTCTGCCAATGACCACTCATCAGGCAACGCTGCTCAACACCATACACGAAATCAACGTGAATATGCTTGATGCCGACGGCACCGCTATTGGCGACGGCATTGCCACTGCCATCAACCGTATCAAAGGAGGCAAGGCTAAATCTAAGAGCATCATTCTGCTCACCGATGGCACCAACAACTCTGGTGTGATAGCGCCTCTAACGGCAGCCGAAATTGCACAGAAAGAAGGCATACGCATCTACACTATCGGTATCGGTACCCGAGGCACAGCACCAACCCCCTACGGACGTGGCTACGGAGGCGAACTCCTCTATAAGCCTATGCCTGTGACCATCGACGAACCTTCACTCCAAAAGATTGCACAAATGACTGGAGGACAGTATTTCCGTGCCACCGACAATGATGTACTTACCGAAGTGTTTAACGAAATTGACAAACTTGAGAAAACTAAAATAGATGTTCAGAATTTCAGCAACACTCAAGACAATTATATGCCTTGGGCTTGGGCACTGCTCCTGCTTGTGATTCTGAATTTGCTGCTCAGTTACACAGTGTTGCGTCGCATTCCATAAAAGAGAATAGAGAGTTTTCTGAAGTAAAAATTAGTACAATAGTAAAGAAATAAAGGTTTTGGCTATGTTTAGTTTTGCTAATCCCGAATATTTATATCTTCTTTTGCTGCTCCCCGTAGTGGCAGGCTTTTTTTGGCTTTCGCAACGCGCAAAAGCGAAAAAAATTGCCAAATTCGGCCGTCCCGAAGTGGTGAAGGAACTCATGCCGGAGCAGTCGCCCTACAAACCCTGGATTAGGCTGGCTGTGGAATTGCTGCTCTTGGCCACCATCGTCGTGATTTTGGCGCGTCCTCGTGGAGGTGCCCAAGAAACCAACACCACAATGAAAGGCATCGAAGTGATGATTTGCCTCGATGTGTCGAACTCAATGAACGCAGCAAGTGCCGACGATGCTCCAGAAGTAAGCCGCTTGCAGCGCTCAAAGCAAGTGCTTGAAAAATTAATCGACCGCGTCACAGGCAATAAGGTCGGCCTTATCGTGTTTGCCGGCAATGCCTATATGCAAATGCCTATCACTGGCGATGCCCAGAGTGCAAAAATGTATCTCAACAACATTTCCACCGATATGGTGCCCACGCAGGGAACAGCCATAGGCGCAGCCATCAATATGGCTTGCCAATGCTTTTCACGCAATCCGCGCACACAAAAAACGATTATCGTCATCACCGATGGTGAAAACTTTGAAGACGATGCCGTCAGCAATGCCGAAGAAGCAAAAAAGAATGGCATCAGTGTGAATGTGGTGGGTATTGGCTCGGTGAATGGTGCACCCGTACCTTCCGCCGACGGCGAAGTTCTTATTGACGAAAGCACCGGAAAACCGGCCATTTCAAAACTCAACGAGAAAGCGGCAATGGATATTGCAAAAGCAGGAAAAGGGACTTATGTGAATGGGGCAGCAAGCGATGCTGTGGACGAACTCCATGAGCAACTACAAAAACTTTCGAAGAGCGACCTCGGTAATTACACCTATTCTCTTGAAAATGAACTCATCCCTGTGTTTGCATGGATAGCATTGATTTTGCTCATTGCCGAATTGTTTATCCTCGAGCGCAAAAACCCGCTGCTCAAACGATTCAACTTCTTCACTAAAAAAGAACAGAAAAAATGAAATATAAAGCTTTATATATCACATTATCAATACTGTCGGTATCACTGTTCGGCGCCTGCTCTGGTGGCGACGAACCCGTAGTGAGCACTAAATCGGAGCGCAATTTCATTGTAGAAGGAAATGAACTCTATGCCGAAGGCAACTACACCGAGGCAGAAGCAGCCTACAGAAAAGCATTGACAGAGAATCCAAATTCTGCAATGGCTCAATTCAATCTTGCCAGCGCATTGCTGCGTCAAGACCAGAAGATGGGAAAAAATGCGCCAGCCCCTGCTCAACCTCAACAAGCTAAAGAAGGAGAAGGCCAACAGGAAGAGCAGATGAGCAAGCAATTGCAAGACGCTGTTGAGATTCTGAAAAATCTTGTAGAAAATTCTGAAGACCCTGCAATTGTGAGTGTGGCGGCCTATGACTTAGGCAACATATCCTACAAGCAGCAAGACTATGGTCAAGCCATTGAATGCTACAAGGAATCGCTACGCAAAAACCCTAAATACGAGGACGCGAGATACAACTTGAGAATGGCTCAACTGAAACAAAAGGATCAGAACAAAAACCAAAACAAGAACCAGCAGAATAAAGATAAAAACAAAGACCAAGATAAGGATAAGGACAAAAACAAAGATCAACAAAATCAGAATAAGGACCAAAACAAAGATAAAGACAAGCAACAACAACAGCAACAACAGCAAAAGGGCGGTATGAGCCAGCAGAACATGGAACAGATTTTGCGCACTATGCAGAATCAAGAGAATGCCACCCAACAGCGAGTGAATGCTGCAAGAGCGAAACAACAAGAGGGTGAGCGCTCGCGTACACGCAACAAGTGGTAATCGCCACCCCTCGCCTGATGTTTGATTGTGGTATTGTAAATTTTCAAAGATGAAATTATTCAAGCAATTATTCTGCATAGCATTGGTGCTGCTGACATCTATTCCTGCCATAGCACAAAGCCTGCAATATGTGGGCGGTGGTAATATGGGCGACAACAAATTTCAGTTAGTCTACCAACTCTCGGGTGTTTCAAGCCCTGGCACATTTAATGCACCAAACATAGAAGGTGCAAAAAAACTTTTCCAATCGGGAGCTCAAGCCATTGGCTCCAGCTCAAATACCGTGGTTGTCAACGGCAAAGTGGTGGAACACAGTAGTGGCAATATGTATCGCTACACCGTCACCTACAAAGCAGAGAAAGAAGGACGCCTGAAAGTGGGCACCGCATCAGTGAGTGTGGGTGGTCGCCAGGTGTCAGCCCCCGGATTTCAAATGAATGTGGGTAAAGCCGAACGCCAGCAGCAATCTCCTCAATCTATCCTCAACCAACTCCGTGGCAGAGGTGTGAACGCAGAAGACCCATTCACACAAGGCGAAGAGAAAGAGGTGACTTCCAACGACTTGTTCGTTAAGATTGAGATGTCGAAATCACGCGTCTACGAACAGCAAGCCGTGGTTTGCACCGTAAAGCTCTACACAAAATTCCCTATCAAGGATTTTAGACCACTCCAACAACCTGAATACAACGGCTTCCTTATTGAAGACATCACGCCGAAGATGGCTGGAGCGCCACGAGTAGAGAACCACAACGGGCAGAACTACTACACAGCAATTCTGCGTAAGAGCATTTTGTATCCACAGAAGTCGGGCACATTGACCATCAACTCGGGTGAATTTGACGTGGTGCCAGTTCAGCGTCGCGTGTATGTAGGCCTCAACAGCGCTATTGCGGTGCCTGTGGATGGCGATAAACTGCGCATCAAGAGTAATGCAGCATCTGTCAACATCACGCCACTCCCCTCGCCTCGCCCAGCTGGATTCACCGGAGCTGTGGGTGAATTCTCCATCAAGGATGCCATCACTCCTGCACAACTGAAAACTTTCGCTACCGGCAACTACACAGTCACTGTGAGCGGAAGCGGCAACATCAAATACATCAAGGCGCCAACTATCGGATTCCCTAAAGAATTCGACACTTTCGACCCTCAAAACAATATCAAAACCGCTTCTGACGGCGACGATGTGCACGGCGACATCACCTTCACCTATCAATTCATTCCCCAACAAGTAGGCGAATTCAGCATTACAGAAGGTGAATTCGTGTATTTCAACCCAAATACGGGGGAATATGAAACACTGAAAATTCCTGCCCACAAACTGAATATTGCCAAAGGCAACGGCCAGCCCACAAAGGCAAATACCGATTCTGAACGAATGACCGACATCTACCCTGTCCACAGTGGTGATATGGATTTGAGCAAGACACACACACTTTTGCTTGACTCGTTTGCCTACTGGCTGATGATTCTCATTCCATTCTTGGTGTTCGTGAGCATTCTCATCTACTATCGCAAACTGGTGAAAGAGCGTGCTAATGTGCAATTAATGAGAGTGAAGCGTGCAAGCAAGGTAGCTCAAAAACGCCTGAAACAAGCCAAGAAATACATGGCTGCCAACAATAGCAATGCATTCTATGCCGAAGTGCTCACAGCCTCTTGGGGCTATTTGAGCGACAAATTAGGTATTCCAGTTTCGGAATTGACCAAAGAGAATATCGATGCCGAACTTGAAAACTACGGCGTGGACGAAACACTTCGCCAAAAGATGCTCTCGCTACTTGAAAAGTGTGAGTTTGCACAATATGCTCCCGAATTGAGCGGCAACGACATGCAGAGCGTGTTTGACGAGGCTGCTTCTGTGATGGACCAACTGGAAAATGTGAAACGTAAAAAAACAGTAGCACAATGAAAAGAATACTGATTCTGCTGGCAACAGCATTCCTATATACCGCAGCCACATTTGCCGCTGCCGACAATGCCGATAGCGCCTACAACCAGAAGCGCTATCAAGACGCTATCAAAATCTATGAAGCGCAAGCAAAAGAAAGTGGCACATCTTCCGACCTGTTCTACAACTTAGGCTGTGCCCACTACAAGATGCAGGAAGTGCCCAAGGCCATTCTCTATTTTGAGCGTGCATTGGTGCTCGACCCCTCCAACAATGATGCCCGCGCTAACCTTCAATTCGTGCGCGAAAAATCAAAAATTGCAGAAAACACCTCTGGAAGTTTCTTCTCCGACCTCCTGCAAGCAAGTGTGAGCAAACTATCAAGCAACTCTTGGGCGGTGATTTCTGCCATTGCATTCATTCTGCTTCTCTGCGCCATTGCTGCCTACATCTTTTTAAATAGCGTGGCTCTGCGAAAAGTTGGTTTCTTCGGGGCAGGTATTTTGCTCGTGGTGTTTGTCGCAACAATGGCCTGCGCATTCTATCAGCGCTCTGTGGCTGTGAATCACAGCGACGCAATAGTGATGCCACAATCAGCCACACTCAGCACTGCCCCACACGCGCCCTCCGAAAAAGAAGTGGCATTCAAACTCAAGGGTGGCACGAAGGTAAGCATTGTGGATTCGGTGAAAACCAACACCAAACCCGTGGAAGTTTGGTATAAAGTGGAATCGTCGCACAATCAGCCTGCCTGGATTAGCAACAACGACATTGAAAAAATTTAAGTTTTAATACTTCACAGAATATGCTTGAATACCTTCAACAACTTGATGCCGACTTGCTCTGCACACTGAATGGCTTGAATTGCCCCTACGCCGACCAACTGATGTGGCTCATTTCTGGCAAATTCTCTTCGGCCCTTATCATCGTGGCAATGCTTGCACTTCTGGCGCGAAAACGCAATTGGCGCAACATCCTCACACTGGTGGTGATGATTGCTTTAGTGGTGCTACTTGCCGACCGCATATCTTCAGGTATTATCAAGCCACTTGTGGAGCGCCTACGCCCCACACACAATCCCGAATTGCAAAACATCGTGCATGTGGTGAACGACTATCGCGGAGGCAAGTTTGGGTTTGTGTCAAGTCATGCAGCCAACCTCTTCGGCATTGCCACCCTCATCAGCCTTGTGATGAGAAACCGTGGCACTTGGGCTGCAATGATTGGATGGGCAGCAATAGTAAGTTACAGTCGCATCTACCTGGGTGTACACTATCCTGGCGACATACTCGGAGGTATCATTGTGGGAATGTCAATGGCTTTTCTCGTCTTTTGGCTATGGAAAAAAACGCCTTCAAAATGGCATATTCCTGCAGCTAATGAACTCTTCTGCCAAAATGATGCAAAAATCATCAACTACACCACAGTGTTTAACTTGCTGATTATAGCACTCATTGCCATATTTTAGGCATTTTGAAAAAAAATATACTCAAAAATATTTTGAAATTAGCAACTTTTGTAATAATTTTATAGCATAAAACAATTAAGTAACACCATTTATTAACTAATTTAATTTACATAATCATGCCAAAAACAATTCCATTCAAAGAGCTTCGTCGCATCAAAGACAGTTTACCAGAAGGCTCGATCCACAAAATCGCGGATAAACTGAACATGACAGACCAATCAGTGCGTAACTATTTCGGTGGTTCTAACTATGAATACGGCACAAACATGGGCGTACATATTGAACCAGGTCCTGACGGTGGTTATGTAGTTCTCGACGATACAAAAATTTTAGATATGGCCCTCGAAATTCTCGGTGAGAAGGAGGAAGCCTAAAAAAGTAGAAAACAAGAAATCATTGCATGGGGCCAGACATTCTAATCAATGTGAGGTTCCATGCTTTTTATATATTCCACCCTATTCACAAGAATTTGCACCCTGAATAATCATGTCAACTCAAAGCAACAACGATCCAAATCGTCTCATCACGCTCGCCATTCACACCTACGACCATGCCGTGATTCTGAAATCCAGGCTTGAGCAAGCAGGCATCACCTCTGTGCTCCACAATGTGAACCTGTCGGAACCTGTGGTGTCGGCAGGCGTGCGCGTACGCATCCGCGAAAAGGATTTGCCTAAAGCATTGGCTGTGGTGGAAAGTGAGCAGTTCATTCCTGTAAGCACCACACCCAAGAAGGGAATGAAGGTGTTGATTCCTGTAGATTTCAGCGATTATTCCATAAAAAGTTGCCTCGTGGGCTTTGAATATGCCCAGCGCTACAATGGCAGTGTGGTGCTTCTGCACGCCTATATGAATGCAGAACGCAAATTTGCCTTGCCATTTAGCAGCGACAAATATGATAGAGTGGGTATCGCCGACAGTACACTTCGCTCAAAAGCACTGCTGGCAATGAAGGACTTCCGTTCAAAACTTGAAAAGATGATTGTGGACCAGCAATTGGCGAATGTGTCGTTCGAAACTGCCGTACGCGAAGGTGTGGCCGAGCAATGCGTGCTCAATTGTGCAGAAGAAGTGAAAGCACAGCTCATCGTGATGGGCACTGCCGGCACGAGCCAAAAAGAACGGGCTGCACTGGGCAGCGTCACTGCAGAAGTGCTCGATGCCTGCAAATTCCCAATTATGGCTATTCCCAAAAATACGGAAGCCGACCGATTGGCACAAATCAAGAATGTGGTGTTTTTCAGTAATCTCATCCCCAACGATTTGCTTTCTTTCGACATGTTCTCTCACCTGCTTTCAGTGAAAGGATTGAAAGTGAGCATCGTGCCAGTGGTGGAAAAACGCAACAATGCCACTTACACCCAAGAAGCCAAACAGCAACTGATGAACTATTGCACCGAACATTATCCACAGTGCGAATTCCAAATGACAGAAGTGGCGCTGGAAGGCAATCTTGATGAATTCCAAAAATTCACCAATGAGAAAAATATCGATCTTATTGTGATTCCTAACAAAAAAACCAATATCTTTGCACGATTATTTAATCCAAGTATAGCACATAAGGTGCTTTTCTGTAGCGATACGCCGCTACTGGTAGTACCTGTATGAAAAAGAACTAACAAGATTATACCACTATTTTACAACACACACACTTAACTTATATTACGATGAAAATAAAAGCATTAATCTTCGCGGCAGCCACAGTGGCAGCACTTATGCCCGCTATGACTACACAAGCTGAAGCAGCACCACAGATTGTGGCCTTCAGCACCGACACTAAGGCATCGCACACCAAGCAGATGCACCGTGTTTTCGCACTACTGGGAAAAGGCGACTACACCGCCGCATGGAACGAGCAACTTGCTCTCGAAAAATTGATGGCAAGCAATCACCAAGCCTATGAGAGAGCACTCTACCCTCTCTACGACTTGAGCAATGCCCTCTTTATGATAAGCCCAAAGCAGCAAACCGTGGGAATAAAACAAGACCCATGGAATGCGATGCAACTGGTGCGAAACATCTATGTGCGAGGCACCAACATTGAAGAAGCCAACGAATTTCTCGGGGCCGACGATATCGAGCTATCTGTCGACATCATCAAAAAAATGGTGGAAAAGAAGGTGATTGAAAGCGCCAAGGCATCTCACACCGCCGACGCATATCGCCAGCTCCTCACCGTGCTCGACAGCTCCGACCCTGCCTACAAGGAGGCGAGCAACCAAGTGGCAATTCTTGAATTTGAAGAAACTTGCACCACTGCAACGGGATGCCGCAACTATTTGCGCAATTATCCCAATTCTCCACTCATTGAAAAGGCTAAAGAAAATCTCTTGAAATACGAATACGCCAATGCAAAAGAAGTGAACGATGAGAAAACTTGGAACAAGTTTATCAGCGATTACCAATTCGTGAACACTGCATCATCACAAGTGAGCGAAGCAAGAAAGGCACTGGTGCGACTGCAGGAAAATCGTCTGTGCAATATGAACGCCACACTTGCCGACCTCGACAAGTACGCTTCTACCAACCGCCGCGATGTGGCCAACCGCGTGTTTGTAGTCTACGACAACCTCATCAACCTTCCCACCCATTCCTACCGTTTCATGAGCCTGAAACTCAATTTCAACGGTTTCGTGGGCAATGTGGAAGAAACAATCACCGAAAGCACAGGCACCGTAACGCTGAATCGCTATTCTTTCAATGCACAAGGATTGCTCACCGAAGCATACAATGGCCATACAAGAGTGCTCACCCAGTATTCCTACGGCTATGACGAGAAACATGGCTTCTACCTTGTGGCAAAAACAGAAAAAGGCAAGACCTACACCTACAAATGCACCTACAATGCCAATGGCCGTCTTTCACGCCTCACCTGCACCGACGGACAAGTGATTGACTACACCTACGATGCCGACGGCAGAATCACTGAAAGAAACGAAAAGACTTCAGCTGGCGAAAACCGTAAGTCCACATTCAAGAGCGGTAAAATCCGCACAGAAAAGACTGGAGAAACCCTGCTGAAATTCTTGCGTTACGATGGCAGCCGCGCCACTCAAATTGATTCGGAAAAAGGCAAAACCAAACACACCTGGACCTACACCTACACCACCAACGACAGCGGTCAGTGGACTCGTATGGATGCAAATCTGGATGGTAAGCCTCGCATGACCATCACCCGCACATTCCGCCAATAGCAGGCCTACACATAGCACAAAATAAACTGTCTGGAGAATCATTCGCGTTCTCCAGACATTTTTCATATCATCATTTATCCCAGAAAGTGCATTAACAAAACTCAATCTAAAAGCCCTGATGCACTTCAAATTGGTCACTTAATGGCTACCAGCACGGCTATCCAAACCAAACACAGTACAAAGAACATCACAGAAAGCATAAAGAACTGACGGCGCAAGAATGCACGTTCTGCTTTCTGGAATGCTCCATTGAGGAAGGTGAATGCCGACATAAACAGGAAGAAATCGTCCACATAACCGAGCCAGCCCACCTTGTCGAAATCATAAGGCGAAGCCACAAAGGCGATGGCCAACAACAAATAAACAAAGCCTACGATGCGCAAAATATTCAACGCACGAGGAGAAATTGATTCATTCTTCATATCTAAAATATTTTTTTATTTACAAAATTAGTTACTTTCGTGGATTCTTCAGTTCATCCCATCCTTTTTTAAAGAATTCCTGACCATAATCTTTGGGCTTGAGTATTTCGCCATCGTAAATCACGATATCAATATCGATAGGCACGAAATGCCTGCTGCGCATCTCTTCAGTACGTCCAGCATCCACTTCGTGCTGCTTGAGCACTGCATGCAGTTCTTCAAAAGGCATATCACAATAGCCTGATACCACAGCATTCAAGTAGTAGGAATCGCCATGAAGCGCTTTCGTGGTGTAGAGCATTGAGCACCTGAGAGGTGCCAACACACCCGTGAGCCAATCAAGAGCGTCGGCCATCATCTGCCTACGGCTCGCCACATTGCTCGCCACACTCAGCACCACCTCTTTCACTGCTTCACTCCTTTCATCGACAAAGAGATACGCTTGCGGTCGAGGTCAACGTCAAGGACACGAACGCGAACATGCTGCCCAATTTGCACCACACGCGATGGGTCGGAAACGCGGCGATCAGAGAGGTGCGAAATATGTACCAAGCCATTTTCGTGAATGCCGATATCAACAAATGCACCAAATTTGGTGATATTCGTCACTTTGCCATTCAGCTCCATATCCTTACGCAAATCCTTGATATCGTTGATTGTATCATCAAATTCAAACACTTCAATTCCGCTGCGAGGGTCGCGACCTGGCTTGTCTAATTCGCTCATAATATCGGCCAAAGTGGGAATGCCTACCTTTTCGGTCACGTATTTCTTGATGTCGATGCTTGCACGCTTTTCCTTGTCGGCCATCAATTCAGCCACAGAGCACCCGCAATCCTTGGCCATCTGCTTCACAATGGTATAACTTTCGGGATGCACAGCAGAATTGTCGAGCGGATTCTCGCTTTCAGGCACACGCAAGAAACCTGCCGCTTGAGTGAAGGTCTTTTTGCCCATTTTTGGCACGTTCAAAATATCGGCACGCGAATGGAAAGCCCCGTTTTCGGCACGATAAGTCACAATCTTTTCTGCCAACGCAGGACCGAGACCTGCCACATAAGTGAGCAGTTCCTTGCTTGCGGTGTTGATGTTCACACCCACGCTATTCACGCAACTTTCCACCGTGAATGTGAGTGCCTCTTTGAGTTTGGTCTGGTCTACATCGTGCTGATATTGCCCAACGCCTATCGACTTAGGGTCAATCTTTACGAGTTCTGCCAACGGGTCGAGCAATCGGCGACCAATCGACACAGCTCCACGCACCGTCACATCCTTGTCTGGGAATTCGTCGCGCGCAATTTTTGATGCAGAATAGATACTTGCACCATTCTCGCTCACCACAAACACATCCACAGGGCGCTTGTGGTGCAGACGCTTCAAGAAGCGCTCGGTTTCGCGGCTGGCGGTGCCATTGCCAAGCGAAATAGCATCGATAGCGTATTTTTCAACGAGTGAGCACACCTTTTCGGCAGCCCCGTCGATGTCGTAATGAGGTGCTGTGGGGTAAATCACATCGTGATGAAGAAGATTGCCGTTTTCATCAAGGCACACCACCTTGCAGCCCGTACGGAAGCCGGGGTCTACTGCCAATATTCGCTTATGCCCCAATGGTGGTGCAAATAGCAACTGACGAGCATTTTGGGCAAACATATCAATAGCCTCTTCGTCGGCTTTCGATTTTGAGAGAGCAGCAAATTCGGTTTCGATAGAGGGCTTCACAAGGCGCTTGTAACTGTCTTCTGCCGCTTCTTCCACCAGCACCGACGCTTCTCCCTGACCTCTAACCACAATGCGGCAAATGTTGTCGATAGCTCTATCGTCGTTGATAGAGATACCCACTTTCAGGAATCCTTCCTTTTCGCCACGACGAATGGCCAAAAGTTGGTGCGACGACACACGGCGAAGCGGTTGACTATATTCGTAATAGTTTTCATAGTTGCGGCCTTCAATCTCTTTGCCTTTCACGAAATGCGAATTCAGCACAGCATCGTGGCGGAAAGCACGACGCACACTGTTGCGAACGGCTTCGCTTTCCGAAATCCATTCAGCTATAATGTCTTGAGCGCCGGCAATGGCTGTATCCGCATCGGCAACGGCATCCGACAGAAATTGTTGTGCACGCTGCTGAATGTCGGCCGAACGCTGGGCCATAATAATCTTTGCCAAAGGTTCAAGTCCCTTTTCACGAGCCACTTCTGCACGTGTGCGACGCTTTGGCTTGTATGGCAAATAAATGTCCTCCAGCGTGTTGGCATCCCAGCAATTGAGAATGCGGGCTGAGAGCTCATCTGTGAGTTTATCTTGCGCTTCAATGCTTTTTAATATGGTGGCTTTGCGTTTCTCCAGTTCGTTGTAGTAATTCAAACGTGTTTCCACCGATTGCACAGCAATCTCGTCAAGTCCACCAGTCACTTCCTTACGATATCTACTGATGAATGGAATACTGTTGTCGTCGTTAAGCAAGCCAACAGTTCCCGCCACTTGATGTAGAGGGATATTTAGTTCCTGTGATATTAATTCTGATATTTTGTTGGCCATAGTAATAAATATGGTTATTATTTCCTTTTGAGTGTAATTACGGTGATTTCGGGCTTCACTCCAATGCGCATAGGCACGCCCACTTCGCCCACGCCAGTATTGACGTAGAGAAATTGGTCGCCGAATTGATATTTCCCGCCCCAGAATTTCGACACGAAGCGCGATGGCGATATTCTCTTGCCAAAAATCGTGGCTTGAATCTGCATGGCATGAGTGTGGCCCGAGAGTGTGAGGTCGAAATGCAGAGGTTCGCCCAATGCCAATTCATCGTCGGGGTCGACATAACTCGGCCATACGTAAGGTATATGCTGCAACAAAATTTTATACACCTTCTTATTGTCGACTTCGGGATAAAACGCTCGCAAATCAGCACGCATCTTCCAATGAGGCGGACGGAAACAATGCAGGCCTATCACCTTTATGCTATCGCCACTACGATAAACCGTGATTATGGAATCGTTGTTTACAGTCCATCCCATTTTCCTCTCCATCTGAACGAGTCGGAGCGAATCGGCCATCCACTGGTCGTTTGATTCCCACGGATAGTAGGTTTTATAGTCGTGATTGCCTTGAATAGATATCACGCCATCTGCCGCATGAAGACGAGAAAAAACATTCACAAACGGTACAACTTCTGCAGAATGACGATTCACCAAATCACCGGTAAAGCATATCATATCGGCATTTTGAGCATTGATAGAATCCACATATTCCGACACGAAAGCGGTATCGCTGCCGTACGTGCCCACATGAGCATCGCTGAATTGCACAATGCGATACCCATCGAATGCCTTCGGCAGATTGCTGCTTTCTATGGTCACATGTTTCACTTCTATTGTATAGGGGGTTACCAATGTCCCCCACAACACTTGAACAACAAGTAGAAGAAAAACAACAAGTGCAGAATAGCGGAAGAATCGCTTCAGGCCATTACCAAACCGTTTTATCCATGAAAACGAATAGACGCCAAGTGCCACGAATTTAGGTCCCTGAATACCGTAGAATGCCAGCAGCAAATACATTGCAACATAAATCGAACTGTCGGCCTGCTTAAAGGAAAAATACACAGCCACACACAGCAATCCATAAAGAAGTGCACACACACCCGCATAACAAGGAGCAGCCCATCGTGGCCACAACACCGAACGGTGCAAGCGACGATAGGCATAGAAGTCGATAGCCAGATTCACAATCAAGGCTATCAGCAAAGGTATCCAGTGCATCTTCATAAGCGGTCCAAACCCCTTTTCTGTTACTTCAACGCTTCAAGTTGATTAGTCAATGGATTTGAGTACATTTCAAGCATGCACTTATACATAAAGTTGCGGTCAAGTTCATTGTATGGCACTTGCACTTTTGCAAGCTGTCCGTTCAGATATTCCTTGAATGCCTCACCTTCTTCTGGAGTATACTTGTCGGCGAAATCCTTGTTGTCGAACAAGATATCGTGAGCAATGTAGTTGGTCTTGAAAATCTTGTAGTTGCTATGGATTTCGTGGTCGATGATTGTACATACGCGACGAACCATCAGCAACTTATCGAGGTCGGCAGGAATAGTGTCAAGCTTGTCGTTGATGCATGGCACAAACGAATAATGCACCTTGCCTTTGTAGCCCATGATACCGGTCTGCATACTCACGAGGTCGTCGTTTTGGCTTTTCTTGAAGTTAGGGTCTTTGCTCTTGAGGAGGAATTCCGTTGCCTTCAAATAGTCGTTAGGGTCATACTCATAGCTCAATGCTATAGGTGCAATATTGAGTTCCTTGAGGCTATCGAGCATCGACACCTCGCGATTGCCGTAGGTGAGCATCTTAAGCAAACTTTCCTGCGTGCGGTCGTTGCTGTCTTTGCAGCGTCCTTCGCGTTGAGCCAGCCATACCGAAGCGTTTTTCTCCTTGATGGCGAAGTGGATATAACGCGAAAGTTGAACAGCAGCTGCAAGTGTCTGCAAGCGGCCGAGATTACGCTTTACGATGAAACTCTTGTTCAAGCGAACGAGTTTAGTAATCCATTCGTAAATCAAAAGATTGTTGCCGATAGCAATTTCCACGGTATCGTGACCTTGACTTGCAAGCAAATAGCTCAACTGTGCTGAATCGAGCACGATATCGCGGTGGTTGGTGATATGAAGATATGGAGCATCTTTATCAAGATTTTCCATACCGCTAAAAGTAATGCCGTCGCTGGTCTTGTCGAGGATGCCTGCCACAAGCGGTGCCATAATTTTCTGCTGGAATTCCTGTTTTGAATTCAGACTCAAAAGCAAGCGTGACACATCAGAAAATTTCTTGTCGGGCATGATGAATTTAACCACCTGTTGGAACATTGGTTTTTCAACCAAAATCGACATCTCGTTATGAAAATCCTTATCAGAGATTGGGCAAATATCAGCAAACTCTGCAGGGATGATTACATTTTCTTTTTCCATAATATCAAGTTTCAAGAAATGATTATTTTCTCAAAGTTAACAATTATAACCGAACCCACAAAACCTTTAGGGATATTTAAGTTTCATCAGCCATTCAAGCATTCCATCCTTCTTTGTCGAAGCCAACAAATTTAGCAAATTAAAAACAGATAACGCACTCCAATTAGTCTCGCTTCACAACGAAACACCAATCTTATACATTTCTCTATTTTAAAGCATATTAACACACAATACATAAACTCTTAATTCAATATCAAAAACATCACAGTCCACAACATATGAAAGCATTAAAACTGTTGTTATTCCACTTCTATTTTTAGGAAAAAACAATTTATTGAAATTACTAAAAAATTGTTATTTTTTCAGTTAACCAACGCCCCTATATCTTCTTAAAACCACCAACAAAAAACAAGCAATCTATCACAATTTCAAAAATAGTGCAAATTACAATGAAAAAGTTGCCCGCAAGAGTGTGATAATTCAGAGAAATTGCGTATCTTTGAATTTGTATTACACAACATATTTCTTAAGCAAAACAACTATTAACAGAAAAGCCCTCTAAACCAACGTGAAGTACTTACTTCTACCACTCAACGAAACCCGCATCCTGCCATTCTATCTGGCAATGGAGGAATATGCGGCAAGAATCATCGGAAACGATGACCTCTTTTTCATGTGGCAAGTGCACCCCACCGTGATTTTTGGGCGAAACCAACTCATCAGCAACGAAGTAAACATCCCTTACTGCAAAGAGCATGGCATAGCCACCTATCGCAGGAAAAGCGGAGGCGGTTGCGTGTTTGCCGACATGAGCAATATCATGATGAGTTATATCACTTGTAGCGACAATGTGGAGCACACCTTTTCTCGCTACACCAATGCCATGGTGAAAGTGTTGAAAAAATTGGGATTGAACGCAAGCGACAACGGGCGTAACGATATTCTTGTCGACGGACTTAAAGTGAGCGGAAACGCTTTCTACCACCTTCCTGGACGCAGCATCGTGCATGGCACCATGCTCTTCGACACTGATATGGCACACATGCAAGGCGCCATCACCCCATCGGAAGAGAAACTGGCATCGAAGGGTGTGAAAAGCGTGAGAAGTCGCATCACCACGCTGAGTGAGCATCTAAATGGCAGAATGGATATTCCTCAATTCAAGGATTTCGTGAAAAGCGAACTTTGCGATGGCGAAATCCTACTCACCGATGCCGATGTCAAAGAAATCGAGCAACTGATGCAGAGCTACCTCACTCCCGAATTTATTTATGGCAACAACCCTCGATGCTCCAAGACCATCCATTCCCGAATCGACGGTGTGGGCGAATTCCAAATCAGCATCGAACTTGACCATAATTTGATAAAAGACATAAATATTGCTGGCGACTTTTTCGTAATTGGCAGCATCGACGACAGCATCATTGCACGACTGAAGGGCGTGGCCTACACACCCGAAGCCATCAGCGAGGCTCTCAAAGACTTGGATGCCAGCAAAGTGATAGCGAACTTAACAACACAACAACTAATAAATACATTCTTAAACTAAAACAACTATTATGAGCGAAGAAATGAAAATGACCTGCCTCCACGACAAGCATGTGGCATTAGGCGCACTGATGAGCCCCTTCGGCGGTTTTGACATGCCTATCCAGTACAAAGGCATCGTGGAAGAACACAATGCCGTACGCAACCAAGTGGGTGTGTTCGACGTATCACACATGGGCGAAGTGGAAATCACAGGTCCTGAAGCTGAAAAATTCGTTAACTACATATTCACCAATGATATCACCGATGCGCCTGTAGGCAAAATCTACTACGGTATGATGCTCTACCCTAATGGCGGCACCGTCGACGACCTCTTGGTGTACAAGATGGGTGAAAACGACCTTTTCCTCGTAATCAATGCCGCAAATATCGACAAGGATGTGGCTTGGATTTTGGAACAGGCAAAGGACTTCAATGTCACCGTTGACCACCAAAGCGACAAATATGGTCAACTTGCAGTGCAAGGTCCCGACAGCGAAACCGTGTTGAAGAGTGTTCTCGAACTCGATGCTACCGACCTCGTGTTCTACACATTCAAAACCATGGAGTATGATGGTGAAACTATTATCGTGAGCCGCACCGGCTACACTGGTGAAGACGGTTTTGAAATCTATGCAAGCCATGCAGCCATCAACAAGATGTGGGATTTGCTCATCGCTGCCGATGTTCAACCTTGCGGACTTGGTTGCCGCGACACATTGCGCTTTGAAGTGGGTCTGCCTCTCTATGGCGACGAATTGAGCGCTGAAATTTCTCCTATCGAAGCCACTCTCGGCATTTTCGTAAAACTCGACAAACAGGGTGGTTTCATCGGTCAAGAAGCTTGTGCAAAGCAAAAGGCTGAAGGCAGCGCAAAGAAGCTCGTGGGTTTGGAATTGCACGACAAGGCTATCGCTCGCCATGGCTACGAAGTGCTGAAGGACGACAAAGTGGTGGGCTATGTAACCACTGGCTATCGCGGCATTTCAGTAGAAGGCAAGAGCCTTGCATTTGCATTGGTTGACCGCGCAGTAGGCAACCTTGGCGACGAACTGAGCGTGAAGATTCGCAAGAAAGTGTTCGGAGCCACTATCGTGAAGAAGAAATTCTACAAGAAATCTTACAAGAAATAAATAATCAACAAAATTAATATTAAACCTGCCCTGTGACAACGGGCAACACAAAATTAAAAACAACAACTATGAGCAAAATTATTGAAGGCTACTATTACAGTGAATCACATGAATATGTGAAAGTAGAAGGCAACATGGGTTTCGTGGGTATCACCGACCACGCTCAACACGAACTCGGCAATGTAGTGTATGTTGATATGCCAGAAGTGGACGACGAAGTGAACGCAGGCGAAGAATTCGGCGCAGTAGAAAGCGTGAAGGCTGCCAGCGATTTGTTCTCTCCTGTTAGTGGCACTGTAGTAGAAGTGAATGAAGCACTCGACGATGAACCAGGTCTCGTGAACAAGGACGCTTACGAAAACTGGATCATGAAGGTGGAAATGAGCGATGCAAGCGAACTCGAAAACCTCATGGACGCTGCTGCTTACAAAGCATTCATCGGCGAATAAGCCATTTCATTAATGAAACAATGGGTTGAGGACGATTTTATGTGGTCCTCAACCCTCTATTCTCAATTAAAACATCTATTATGAGCTATAAATTTTTCCCACATACCGAAGACGACATCCGCTCGATGCTCAATACCTGCGGGGAAAAGAGCCTTGACGATTTGTACAAGGACATTCCTGAAGACTTGGTGTTGAAAAAAGAGTATGGTCTGCCTGAGGGACTGAGCGAAATTGAAGTGCGCAAGTTCTTCAATGGCCTCGCTCAAGGCAACGAAACACTGAAATGCCTCATCGGCGCTGGTTGCTACGACCACTATTCACCATCTGTGGTCAACAATATCGTTAGCCGTAGTGAATTCCTCACCTCCTACACTCCATATCAGGCCGAAATTTCACAAGGCACACTCCAATACATCTTTGAATATCAAAGTATGATGGCGATGCTCACAGGCATGGAGGTGTCGAATGCATCAATGTACGATGGTTGCACTGCCACAGCCGAAGCCATGATGATGGCAGTGGCTGCAGCAAAGAAGCGCAACAAAGTGCTGATTTCTGCAACCGTCAACCCTATCGTTCGTCGAGTTGTTGAAACTTATGCAAAATTCAATGGCGTGGTGCTCGAAACCATCGCCGAAGCAGACGGTGTGACCGACAAAAGCGACTTTGAAGCCAAAGTGGCTGCCGACGATGTGGCTGGAGTTATCGTTGCCGCTCCTAACTTCTATGGCATCGTTGAAGACTACACTGGTTGGGCTGATTTCTGCCACTCACACAAGACCCTCTTGATAATGAACTGTGTGGCATCGACCCTTGGCGTGCTCAAAACTCCAGGCGAATGGGGTGCCGACATCGCTGTAGGCGACGGTCAAAGTCTCGGTATTCCTATGAATTTCGGCGGTCCATACGTGGGCTTCCTTTGCACAAGCAAGAAACTGATTCGCAAGATGCCTGGACGCATCGTGGGTGCAACAACCGACATGGATGGCAAACGCACATTTGTGCTTACCCTACAAGCCCGCGAGCAACATATCCGCCGCGAAAAAGCCACCAGCAACATCTGCTCTAACGAAAGCCTCATGGCGCTCTATGTCACCGTCTACATGGCACTTATGGGCAAGGATGGATTGAAGGAAGTGAACGAACTCGGATATAGCGGCGCTCACTATCTGGCAGAAAAACTTTGCGAAATGAAGGGATTCAGCATGGCATATCCCGACAAGCCATTCCTCAACGAATTTACTGTGAAGTTCGATGGCGACATCGAAGACCTTCAAAATGTATTGCTCGACTATAGCGGTGTGCAATTAGGCTTGAAGATTGCCGACGACACTTTGCTTCTTTGTGTAACCGAAACCATCAGCAAAGAAGACCTCGACGAAGTAGTATTAACTTGTAAAGCTTACACGGAAGGAGAAGACGAAGATGAATAATACATATTACGGAAAACTCATTTTCGAGTTGTCAAAACCTGGTCGTAAGGGCTACTCCCTTCCCAAGAATGAACTTAGTGAATACAGCACTGCCCAACTCCCTGAAAATCTGCTTCGCGTAGAAGAGCCTGCTCTTCCTGAAGTGGACGAACTCACCGTAGTGCGCCACTATACCAACATGAGCAACAACAACTTCGGTGTTGACACTGGTTTTTACCCATTGGGTTCTTGCACAATGAAATACAATCCAAAAATCAACGAAGAAATTGCGGCTCATCCCGAATTCACAGGCCTCCACCCTCTCCAGAATGTGGAAACCGTGCAAGGTGCTTTGGCTGTGTACTACCAACTCCAACGCAGCCTCTCTGAGATTGCAGGCATGAGCGAATTCACACTCAATCCATTTGCTGGTGCTCACGGCGAACTTACCGGTTTGATGGTAATTCGCAGTTACCACATGAGTCGCGGCGACGCTAAGCGCACCAAAATCATTGTGCCCGACAGTGCTCACGGCACCAATCCTGCAAGTGCGGCAGTATGTGGCCTCGATGTAGTGGAAGTGAAGAGCAAACCCGACGGACGCGTGGATGTGGAAGACTTGAAGCCTCTGCTCGACGACACTATCGCCGGCATGATGATGACCAACCCTAACACGCTGGGCTTGTTTGAAAACAATATCGCAGAAATCGCGAAGCTCGTGCACGACTGCGGCGGTTTGATGTACTACGATGGAGCAAACCTCAACCCAATGCTCGGCAAATGCCGTCCTGGCGACATCGGTTTTGATGTGATGCACATCAATCTCCACAAGACATTCTCTACCCCTCACGGTGGTGGCGGTCCTGGTAGCGGTCCTATCGGCGTACGCGAAGGTCTTGAGCAGTTCTTGCCAAATCCTCGCGTGACTTGTGATTTCAACGAAGACGGTATGGTCGACTACAAGATTGAAATGGGAGAAGAATCGCTTGGTAGCATCAGTGGCTTCCTCGGCAACTTCGGCATCATGATGCGTGCCCTCACTTATATCGTTACGCTCGGTAGCGACAACCTGAAATGGGTGGGTCCATTGGCCACTCTCAATGCCAACTACATCAAGGAATCGCTGAAAGACTGCTACGAACTGCCAATTGAAGGCGTTTGCAAGCACGAATTCGTCTTCGATGGTCTGAAGGACAAGAGCACTGGCGTAACCACACTTGATGTGGCTAAACGCTTGCTCGACTACGGTTATCACGCTCCTACCATCTATTTCCCATTGCTTTTCCACCAGGCACT
>JAUNNJ010000140.1 GCA_030531495.1 Bacteroidales bacterium | reverse complement strand
CGCTCGGTGGTAGCCGTTGTGGAAAATGGCGAGTCTACTTCAACCTGATGGTCACTTTCTTGGCCAGTGGCTTGTGGCATGGCGCAGGTTGGACTTTTGTGTTGTGGGGTGGGCTTCATGGGTTTTTGCTTTGCATTGAACGCGCGTTTCACCTTCACGACAAAAAACTCACTAAATTTAGGAGAGTACCTCATGTAGTGCTTACATTTTTGATAGTCTCTTTATGTTGGATGATATTTAGAGTTCATTCGTTGGAAAGAATCGCTTATCACTTTCAGCGAGCATTCAGCTTTGATGATTTTTCATTAGGCGATACTCAAACATGCTACTCGTTGGCAGTCGTTTTCTTTGCAATCCTCGTTATTGCTGTGAAAGAGTCATTTGAAAATTACGCTCAATCTGCAATGAAGAGATTGTCATCTATATGTGTATGGTGGATAGATGTAATGATTGCACTATTCCTGTTGTTGTCGATTTCGTTTTTCGCATCTCCAAAGGGAGGGGCTTTTATATATTTCCAATTTTAGAAGATGATGAAACACCGCTTCCTTAAAATGCTGTTCACTGTTTTTACGGTAGGTTTAGCAATTATATTAATTGTTAAGTTCTCATCGTTGGCATATATCGACAAGGCGCTTGATTTCAACCTTCCAAAAGAGAAAAAAGTGTTGGTTTTGGGAAGCTCATTCGGTGAAGACGCCATTGATGATAGCATTCTAAATAACTGGTCGAATAAATGTCATAGTGCAGATATGCTGTTCTGTACATATGTTTTGTTGAATCGCTATTTAGAAAAGAATCAGGTGGATACGGTTCTGGTGCAATTAGATGAATTTGGCATGGGTGACGATGCCTACATTTCTACTAATTATCTCCTATATGAGAGCTCACGGATGGCTATTGCAGGTGTTGACGTGGTTAAAGATTTGGTGTCGGTTGATGCTGAATCGGTTTTGTCATTTTATTTATTGAACGATTTATTTACGCTCTCTCAAAAGCCTGTAATAGGCGGGTATGAGAATTGGCATCATCAAGGATTAACTACAGAACTTCAAGAGTTGGATGCCAAATTAAAGAAAAATGGGAAAATGAAATTGCCTAAGTTCCCTCTTTCGTGCTATAGCTTGCAGAATAAATATCTTACAAAAATCATTGAGCTATGTAAGCGTAAAGGTGTTCAATTGGTATTGGTCAACTATCCTAAATATAAGCGAGGGATGTATTATGATCGGTCTGTGGTGTGGGACTATTACACCACTTTAAACGATAGCGTGAAGATTGCTGAGTATGAAAATTTTGAGTTCCCTGACACATCCTACTATGCTAATAGTGGACACCTCAATTATCGAGGCGCAGCATATTTCTCATCAGCACTTCGCCGTGAAGGCTTGAAACTACAGTCGCCCAAATCATGGTGTGCCACCCGTCGCGACTAATGTGCGAAGGGCTCTTTGTTCAAGAGCGACTACATGATATATATATGGTAAGATGTTGGGCACATTTAGGCTGTGTTTCGGTAATAATCACTAACTTTGCAGTGGGCAGATAAAAAACTGCTTAAGCATTGATATGGAATTTAACTCGTGGTCGTTTGTGATGTTTTTCCCGGTGGTGTGCCTGCTTTATTGGTGCATCAAGGGACAGCGCTTCCGCAATGTGTTTCTGCTTGCGGCGAGTTACTATTTCTATATGTGCTGGAATGCCAGTTACGGATTGCTGTTGCTCACGAGCACGCTGATTTCCTATGGCGTGGGTTTGCGTATGGAAAGCACGGCAAGTCGCTCTAAACGCAAATGGCTCGTCAGTGCAGGCGTGGTGTTGAATTTGGCGCTCATTGCCTACTTTAAATATGCCAATTTTGGTGTGGAAACCGTGAATTGGGTGATGCGACTGCTGGGCGTGGATATGAATGTGCCGTTGCCCAACATCCTGCTGCCTGTGGGC
>JAUNNJ010000094.1 GCA_030531495.1 Bacteroidales bacterium | reverse complement strand
CTCAGGCACTTATAAATAATGTTAAACTATAGTGTTGCGGAATTAAGGATTACAAACAATTTTGTATAATTTTGCACTAAATCATCAAGGATAAACGGTTAGCAACTAACAGAATCATAATTATTATTAACTACATTTCAACTTTTCATTTATGAAGAAACTTTTACTTCTCATTGTTGCCGTAGTGACTACCACATTCTCAGCAAGCGCTTTCGGCACACCTTATTGGTTTACTTGCAATGCCCAAGTTGAAGCACAACCAACTGGCGCTGGTAAAGTTTATTGCTCGTTCACATCTACAGACGACGCAATCAGCACCCAAGCAACTTTTGCAACTAAGCACTACAAAAAAACCGTGACGAATGGCGTTTTCAGCGATGCTTATAGCAGTCTCATTGTGTACGCCGAACCTAACGAAGGTTATCAATTCGTAGGTTATCTGTTGAATGGCGAAGAAGCAGACGTGCAAACCGCTGGCGACGACGTCTACATCAACATTCCCGCTACTGAAGAAAACACCGTATGTGGTGCCGGCTCTCTCAGCGAAGAGGAATGTATCGCTCAGCACACAGATAAGGTGGCAAGTCACCTCGACGCAACCATTACCGCTGTGTTTGAAGCATCTACCCCAACCGCTGTAACCGAGGTAAAGACTACCCAAGTGAAGAGTGTGAAGTACTACAACCTCCAAGGTGTAGCTAAAGAAACTCCATTCGATGGCGTGAACATCATCGTGGAAACACTCGTCGACGGCACTAAGAAAGCGCGAAAAGAGACTTTCTAAAAAGCCGCCAACAACGACGAGCAACATACAGAAGAGAGCATGTCCACTCAAGCATGCTCTCTTTTTGGCGTCCGCTATGCTACAATAGTTCAACAAGATGAACGAAATATATGATTATTCACCCTCTACCATAGGTGATTTTTTGTTATCTTTGTAACATCAAACCCAATTCTTCAACACCAACAACGACATGAAAAAGTCAGTTACCTTTATAGCATTGTGTGTATTGTGTGTATTGTGTGCAGCATCTGCCTTCGCACAGCAAGCAAAATACGTGTTCTACTTCATCGGCGACGGCATGGGCCTCAACCAAGTAAATGTCACTGAACTGTATCTTGCAAGCCTAAAAGGCCGCATCGGCATCGAACATCTTGAATTTGCCGACTTCCCATTCTCTACATTTGCCACATCATTTGCTTCAAACACCGATGTAACCGACTCCGCTGCTGCCGGCACCGCATTGGCTACTGGCAACAAAACTAAGAGCGGCATGCTCGGCATGAATTCCGACTCTGTAGCGGTTAGCAGCCTTGCTGTTTGGGCAAAAAACACCGGAAAGAAAGTGGGTATCTGCACAAATGTAAACATCGACGATGCCACACCGGCAGCGTTCTATGCACACCAAATCAACCGTGGCTTTTATCACCCCATCGGTGTGCAAATGGCTGAATCTGGCTTCGACTACTTCGCAGGCTCCGACTTCCGCCGACCAGAGGAAAACGGTGTGGAACTCCACAAACTTTGTGCCGACAAGGGCTACACTTGGGCTTATGGCTACGAAGAAGGAAGAACAAAATGGCAAAGTGCTGACAAACTCATCATGGTGCAACGAAAAGACCGTCCACGCAACATTCCTTACACCATCGACCGCACAGCTGACGACCTCACTCTCCCACAAATAGTGGAAACTGGCATCAATATGCTGATGAAGGACAACAAGAAGGGCTTCTTCTTCATGGTTGAAGGTGGCGACATCGACCACGCATGTCACGGACGCGACGCGATGACCACCATCAAAGATGTGCTCGACTTCAACGATGCCATCAAGCTCGCCATCGACTTCTACAAGAAGCATCCGAAAGAAACGTTGATTGTTGTCACTGCCGACCACGAAACCGGCGGTATCGTGCCAGGAAACGGCTCATACCACCTCAACCTCGAGTTGCTACAACACCAAACCTGCAGCACCGACGCCGTGACACACAAGCTCAACGAACTCAAGAAAAACAAAATGAGAAAAACTTGGGACGACATTAAAAATGTGCTGAGCGAAAGTTTCGGCCTCTTCACCAAAGTAAAGGTTTCATGGCGCGACGAACACGCTCTGCACGAAGCATACGAAGCCGCATTTGAGGGTAACGCTAAAGAAGAAAACTGGTATAGCACCAACTCTGCTCTCGCTGCCAAGGCTCGCGACATCCTCAACAAGAGCGCAGGCATTTCATGGGCAAGCGGCTCACACTCTGGTGGCTACGTACCCGTATTCACCCTCGGCGTAGGCGCAGAAAAATTCCACGGCCGTCTCAACAACATCGACATCCCCGAAATCACCGCAAAAATCGCCGCCTACAAAAAATAACCCAAAACAAGACAACGCGTCTTCTCACCACCATAAAGGCTGCAACCTCAAAAAAAAGTCGCAGCCTTTTTATTTCACTTCAAAACACGCACAACTCCACCATCCTACTATCAAACTTTTTCCCGTTGACTTTTTTTGACTCGTCATCAATGTAGATGGACAACCTGCTATAAATATTGCCACGACAAAAAGCATATGGCTAACCATACTAAATCTCACTAAAAACATATAGAAAAAGTACAATTAGCCCCAATATTTTATACAGATTTCAAATTTTATATGTATATTTGCGCCAGATAGACTAATCAAATCAGTATGCAAAAGATAATAGGACGCAAACAAGAAATAGAAGCACTTCGAAGATGCGTGGAGTCCGATAGGTCTGAGTTCGTTATTGTCTATGGACGAAGACGTGTAGGCAAGACATTTCTTGTTGATTATTTCTTCAACAAGCAGTATGATTTCACCTATGTTGGTGGCCACAAACTATCAAAGCCAAAGCAATTGGCTAATTTTGCAAAAGCCCTGAAGAAAGCAGCTTCGCTGCCAAAGCAACCAAAGTTCAAGGATTGGGATGATGCTTTTGAAGCATTAGAGGAATACCTTGATTCTCTTCCACGCAACAAACGAAAGGTGGTATTCATTGATGAAATGCCATGGATTGATACCCCTCAGTCTGACTTCGTAGAGGCCTTGGAATATTTTTGGAATAGCTGGGCTTCAAGAAGAGAGGACATTGTTTTTATTGCCAGCGGTTCTGCATCTTCATGGATGATGGACAAATTGGTTGACAACCCTGGTGGTTTGCATGCTCGAATAACCTCCCATATTTATGTACGCCCATTCACATTGAAGGAAACCCAAGAATATCTCCAGAAAAAAGGATTTGTGTTAGAGCATTACAACATTCTTGAACTATATATGATAATGGGTGGAATTCCATTCTACCTAAGCCTTTTGGACCCGAAAGAAACTTTGTTGGAAAACATTGACAGACTATTTTTCAACATAAATGCTCCATTAGCTTCTGAGTTTGATGAATTGTATAATGCAATATTCAAAAGAGCGGACAGATATATAGAAGTAGTGGAACTTTTATATAAGGGGCGAAAGAGTGGAATGACATTTGACCAAATTCAAAAGGCAACAGGAATGAATGGAACAAGTCTTGGCACTATTCTGAAGAACCTCGTACGATGTGATTTCATAATATCCTATACCCAATTTGGCAATAAAACAAAAGGTACAATATACCGTCTTGGCGACTTCTACACCTTATTTTATTACAAGTTTATCGCATCAGCAGATTCTAAAGATGAGCAATGGTGGACCCACAACTTCAACTCACATTCCGTAGAATCATGGCAAGGTTACACTTTTGAGCTGATATGTTTAACACACCTTCCTCAAATAAGACATGCTCTGGGTATTTCTGGCATTTCTACAAGTTCATCGTCTTGGAGATATAAAGCCCAAAAGAATAATTCTCATGAAAAGGGAGCACAAATAGACCTTGTCATAGAACGAGCAGACCGTCAAATCAATCTTTGCGAAATAAAGTTTTGCCAACGTGAATATCCTATTACGGCGGACTATGCAGAAAGAATTCGAGAGAGAGCCGGATTGTTCAAAGAAAAGACAAAAACAAACAAGTCTATTGTCAACACCTTCATAACGACATACGGGGTAAAGAAAGGCATGTATTCAAGCACTGCTACATGTGAAGTTATAGCGCAAGATTTATTTGCAATCTAAACAGAGATATTATAGCCAATCACTTATCTTCAAAGAGCTAATTGGTACAACTGTACAAGAAACAAAAGACATCTCTATTCACAATAAAGGCTGCGACCACAAAAAAAGTCGCAGCCTTTTTCATCATCACGCGCTCTTTAGCTTGCAAATCCCAATCATCCCCATGCAACAATTGGGGGGGGGGAAGTGTAGTAAATGGGGGTGGATTTGCGTCTATTGGGTGGAAGATACATGAGGAGATGCACAGAAGTGTATTGATAAATGTTGTATATTTGCATAATTTTTAATTTGAATTTATTTCAACGACTATAACTATGGCTTTTATTGAAATCAACGATGTAGTAAAGCAGTATAAGGGGCATGTGGCGCTCAACCATGTGAGCCTTAGCGTGGAAAAAGGATGCATCTATGGTTTGCTCGGTCCCAACGGTGCCGGCAAGACCACGCTCATCCGCATCATTAATATGATTACCCGTCCCGACAGCGGCACTGTGATGCTCGACGGTCGCCCCATCACCGCAGAAGACGTGGCACACATTGGCTATCTCCCCGAAGAGCGCGGGCTCTATAAGAAAATGAAGGTGGGCGAAGAGATTGTGTATCTGGCTCGCCTGAAGGGCATGACCAAAGCCGAAGCCACAGAAAAGATGAACTTTTGGTTGGAGCGCTTCAACCTCACCGAATGGCGCGACAAAAAGGTGGAGACGCTCTCTAAGGGTATGCAGCAGAAGGTGCAATTCATTGCCACAGTGATTCATGAGCCAAAACTGCTGATTTTCGACGAGCCGTTCTCTGGCTTCGACCCTGTGAATGCAGAGCAGTTGAAACGCGAAATCCTGGAGTTGCAAAAGAAGGGTGCCACCATTCTTTTCTCCACTCACAACATGGAGAGTGTGGAGGAAGTGTGCGAGCAAATCACGCTTATCAACCACTCCGAAGTGGTGCTCGAAGGCAATGTAGCCGACATTAAGCAGCGCTACAAAAAGCATCTCTACGAAATCACGCTTGCAGGCGACGAGGAACTCCAACCCTGCGACGACCTTTACACCATCGAGGAAAAGCGCCCTGGCGCCACCCTCATTCGCTTGGCGAGCGGCGTGGCCATTCGCGAAGTGATTACACGCCTCAACGAGCAATATGCCCTCAATGGCTTCCGCGAATTGTTGCCCAGCATGCACGAAATCTTTATCGAAACTGTAAAAACCTCTTCAAACAATGAATAAACTTCTTCTCATCATACAACGCGAGTATATGGCGCTGGTGGCACGCAAGTCGTTCATCGTCATCACGCTGCTCATTCCATTTCTTTTTGTCATCATTGCAGCCATCCCCGTACTCACATCCGAGCTCAATTCGTCGAGTTCATCGCTCGAAACAGTGACCGTAATCGATGAAACCGGCCAACTTTCGGGAGTAATCGCCGACAACGAATCGTTCCGCTTCATTCCTCTCAAAGGCGAGCCTGGCAAGACCGATGCCAAAAAGTTTTTCGACCAGTCGGGCGACAGCATGAGTGCCCTGGTAGTGATTCCCGCCAATGTACTTGACTCTGCCAAGGTGAACATCTACAGCAAGAGCACCGCCAACATGGCGCTCATCAAACATGTGACCGAATGTCTCGACGACACACTCACTTCCGTAAAAATAGCATCGATGGGCGTGCCCAACCTCGACAAGATGGTAAAGGAAGCGCAGGTATACGTTGACGTCAACAGCGTGAAACTCAGCGACGACGGCAGCGAAAGCGAATCCTCAACCACTGCAGCCATGCTTCTCGGTATGGCGCTTGCACTCATCACCTACATGTTTGTGCTCACCTATGGCGCAATGATTATGAACAGCGTGATTGAAGAAAAGACCAACCGCATTGTGGAAGTGATTGTGAGCAGTTGCAAGCCATTCCAGCTGATGATGGGCAAAATCATCGGTGTGGCACTGGTAGGCCTCACCCAGTTCCTCATCTGGGCCGTTCTCATCTCCGCAATAGTGGGCGGTTTGGGCCTCAGCATAGCCGGCAACACCATGGAGGAAATCCCCGCATTAATCAGCGCAGTGCAGAGCGTAAACCTCGTGAGCATCTTCTCGTGCTTCGTGGTCTACTTCCTCGGCGGTTATCTGCTCTATGCATCGCTCTTTGCGGGTTTCGGCTCTGCCGTCGACCAGGCCAGCGACGCTTCGCAGTTCACCACCCCAATCATCATCGTGATGATCGTGGCACTCTACGCAGGCCTTGGCTGCATGGACAACCCCAACGGCACATTCGCAATGTGGTGCTCCATGATTCCGTTCACATCCCCAATCGTGATGATGGTGCGCTTGCCTTATGACGTACCTTTCTGGCAAATCGCCATCAGCATCGTGGCACTCTACACCACTGCACTTGGCATGATTTGGGTGAGCAGCCGCATCTATCGCATCGGCATTCTCCGCTACGGCAAGAAGTTTACCTTCAAAGAAATCTTAGGCTGGATAAAATCATAACCCCCACCTTTTGAAACAACTTTTACGAGCAAGTTTTACCGCAAATTTGGTAAAACTTGCTCATTTTTATTATTTTTGCAGAGTAATTATGAGCGACACTATTATTGAATATTACAACCACCTTGCAAAAGACTACGACCGTGACCGCTTTGCCAACAGTTACGGTCAGTTTATCGACTATCAGGAGCGTAGAGTGCTCAGCAAATGGGGCGTATCGCCAAGCGGTACGGTCGACCTTGCATGTGGCACCGGCCGCCTGACCGACTTTGCCGAAACCGGTGTTGATGCCAGCGAGGGCATGCTTGCCGAAGCACGCAAGCGCCATCCACAAAAGCACTTCATCTGCGCACCCGGCCAAGCCACCACCCTGCCCGACGAAAGCGTCGACACGGTGATTTCGTTCCACCTGATGATGCACCTCGAGCCTTCTGTGATACAAGAAATCGCCGATGAAATGGCAAGAATCCTTCGCTCTGGTGGCCGATTTATCTTCGACATTCCTTCACAACGCCGCCGCTCACTCTTAGGCAAGAAGCGCGAAAACTGGCACGGCAGCACAGGGCTCGACTTGGAGCAAGTGAAGCAAATCTGCGGCTCAAAATTCACCATTCGCCGACGCCACGGCATCATGATGCTGCCTATCCATCAACTGCCCAAAAGCGTGCGCAAACCTATGCGCAGCCTCGACTACATGCTTTGCGGTAGCCTGTTGAAGTCGTATAGCTCATATGTGGTCTACGAACTGATTAAAAACGCATGAAAAAGTTCAAGATTTTCCTCCATATCGCCCTCCGCTATCTAAAAGACGCCCTCAGTGCTCACTCCTTTGCAAAAGGCACCGACTGCGCGCGTCCACAGTTTGCACACCACATCCACTTGAGCCAGCCTTTCAAGCCGAGCACTACGCTCGACGCAAAGAAGCACAATTTGAGTGTGGCGGCCGAGCACATTGAGCGCGTCACCATCAAGCCGGGCGAGGTGTTTTCGTTCTGGAGAATCGTGGGCGACCCCAATACCAAGCGCTTTGCCGCATCGCGAAGCATCGTGGCAGGAAAACTCCAACTCGAAAGCGGTGGTGGTCTGTGCCAAGCATCGGGCATCATCTACCATCTCGCATTGATGGCAGGTCTCGAAATCATCGAACGATTTGCCCATTCCATCGACCTCTACACCGAAGAGACACGCTTCTGCCCTCTCGGCTCGGATGCTACCGTGGCCTATGGCTATCGCGACTTGCGCTTCCGCAACAACACCGGCACCGCTATCCGCTTCAAATTCCGCATCCTTGACGACACCTACGAGTGCCGTCTGGAGAGCGAAGCGCCCATCCCAGTGCACGACATCACGTTTGCCACTACCATCCTCCCCGACGGCAATAAAAAAGCCGTTGCCACCGACAGCAGCAACGGCCAAATCATTTCAACCGACACCTACGAATCCCTCCGTCACTAAAACATTTCTGGCACATCTGCTAAAGTTGAGATTGTTAATTTTGTATTTTTTACCTCACTTTCTGTCAACTTTGCTTGACATATTGAAAATTTTACTTAACTTTGCAGCATAAAACAAAAAAGCACAATTATGACAAAGAAAAAAAACTCTATCCTTGACACTAATTATTTGTTCCCCCAATGGTGCGCCATTGTGGGATGGTGCATTTTCATCGTGTGTGCAATACTGCTCCCCTTCCACAAAGAAATGCCCGACCTATTCACATTCACAACAATCAACATCTTACCGCAAGAAGATCAAGGATGGCTCGTTACCAAATCAAATTGGTGGATTGAGTTTCTAATCTCGGGGCTTGCTATATCAATGCTGCTCGTTGCATTTACCAGAGTAAAAGAGGAAGACGAGTTCACAATAAACCTACGCCTTAAATCAGGGGCATGGGCGCTAAAACTCTACACTATAGCCATCGTACTTGGCACTTTACTAATCTATGGTGACATCTACATGGAACTCATGACTGTGTCATTTGTTGTTTGCTTCTTGATATTCATCGGCAAATTCCACCACGAGCTCTACAAGTTAAGAAAGGAGACTGAGGATGAAGAATAGTGTGCATGTAGAGCGAGCTATTAAACGCATGACTCAACAACAGCTTGCAACTCTTGTCGGAGTAAGCCGGCAGACCATTGTTGCCATCGAGTCAGGCAAATATGTCCCATCAACGGTGTTATCAATGAAAATAGCTTCAGTTTTTGAAAAGCCGTTAGAAAGCATCTTTACGCTCGAAGAATCAGACTGGCAATAACATTTCCACACCATCAAATTCGTTACAAAATGAATACTCCTGAACAAGAAATACAAGCATTGAAATCGCGTATCGCACTGCTTGAGCAACGCATTGACACACTGGAAGGAAAACACGATGTGGCTTATGACACACCAGCGCAAGCATCCACATCAGTAGTAAATTCTTCAATAGAAGTCGTTTCGGCAACGCCACCTCCCCCACCAAGAGAATTTTCACAGCCACAACCAGCTTCAAACCAACCTCCAACGGTTTCCCAGCAACCTAGCGACACCTTTCTTGAGCGCAAAGTGGGCAAATATGTCATGGGCATTGTAGCCTCGGTGTTAGTGTTACTCAGTCTTGTGGGATTTGCACAGTACATCACGCCCCACCTCACAGCTCTGTCCAAAGTCATCATCATGTATTTAGTGAGCGCATTGTTCACCACTGTAGGACTCATGCGCATGTGGAAAGATAGCAAATATAAGGCCCTCTTCACAGCCCTGGCAGCATGCGGCGTCAGCGCCGTGTACGTAACCAGTTTAGTAGGTCATTTTGCTTTCTGCATCATTGGCACATGGGCGCTTGTCGCAATACTCATGACATGGATAGCATGCCTCATTCCACTTTCGCGCCACGGAGGAAAAATATTTTCTATTATTTGCAATGCAGGAATTATCATCGCATCAATGCTATGCACATTCAACTGGTCGTCAAGCCTTGTAGGCATTGCCGTGTATATGTCATGCCTCATCGCTCTATACTGGGCTTTGCGCACAGCAACCTTCAAAGGTGACTGGTTTCTACTCATTCAACTTCCCGTTGTGTGTATTTTGCTACTATTGTTAGGCGCCATTAAAACTGCTGATTCAAATACAGTAGCCGAGGTTACATCATCTGCGGTAGTCTATGTTGCATTCCTGCTCTCGCAACTCTATTACAAGGATGACAACAAGCACGCAATATTGCTCTTCCTCTATGCAATTGCAACACTTACAGCAATAATATTCTCACAGTCAATCTTCTTTGTTGAGACACCAGTGAGATGGAACAGCATCATTTGCTTCATAGCACTCGCAGCACTGCTGGTTGTCCTCTACCGCAAGCACCGCGCCCAGTCGCCGGTTGTCTTCTACCTGTTGTTCTTCCCCTATGCAATCTATATGTCAGCACTCAGTTACAACGACATGTTCTCACAACACATAGGCCACCTTGCCCCCTCGGCATTGCTGTTTATGCTCATAGGAGCAAAACTCAAAGAACTGCCAATGCGACTCGCAGGCGTTTTCTATATCTTATTATGGTGCCTATTTTCCAATCCCACATGGGAACATGTAATCATAGCCATAACCACATCGTTGCTATTATTAATTCACACAATAAGGCACTACAATGTTGTAGACAAGTATTCATTCACTATTATCCTCATTGCAGGAGTGCTCATGCTATCAAACCACGATATGATCAACAACTCCATGGCATACGTGTTACTCGGCATTTTAGGAATAGCACTCTGCACGCCACTATTCCGCAACAATTTTGCAACAAAAGAGGTCGAAAACAATTCTGTGCTAATCAGTTACGCAACCACACCTGACTTCGTCATCGTGTCACCCAAAAATTCTCGTCGAATAATTTGGCGAGG
>JAUNNJ010000093.1 GCA_030531495.1 Bacteroidales bacterium | reverse complement strand
CTGTTTCAACACCTTAAAAATTTTAACTTTTTTTTCGACGAAGTCAGGAAAAAGGCCGCCTCCCGAGCAACCAGGAGGATGCCAATATTCTATAAAAAATCATGTTGCGTTTGTAACATGCCAAGGCATGTCCTTACAAACATTCCCTCATCCTCGTTAGCCAAGGATGAGGGAATGTTGGCAAGGCGAGCTGTTCGCGGCGCCAGCTATGCTGACACACCGCTGCTCACCTTGCCGAGCTCATCCTCGTTATCCGAGGATGAGGTTGATGAGGGCGGTCACGTCGCTCACATTCACCACGCCATTGCCATCCACATCGCAGCTGTCGGCTGAATATGATGCGGTGCCGAGGATTTGGTTGATGAGGGCAGTCACGTCGCTCACGTTCACCACGCCATTGCCATCGATATCACCCTTAATGCCACCGAGATCGATATCGAGGGTGTATTCGCTCACGTCGGAGTCGTCGAGCACCATGTAGCAGTAGCCTGGATTGATTCTCTCGTAACGAGCCTTGATAAACTTCTTTTGGCTTGCATCCCAATAATAAGAGTTGGCTTTATTTCTCAGTTCGTGAGTGCTTTGAGGAACAGGTACCAGGCGGTTTTGAGTTCTCTGGATGTTTGCGCTTACATGATGCAGCTTGTAGGGCTTGCCTGGTTGAAGGCCAGTGAGAAGCACACCGTGCTCGCCTCCCACAACATAAGTTATCTCGTTGGTGGTAAGTTTCTTTGTGGTCTTGTCGGCACTCTTGATAAAGTAACCCTTGAGGCCAGAATCCGATACATTATAGCTGCCAGCGCATCCCAGGTTGAGCGTAGAATACTGCTGAGGGTAGATATAAACGCCAAGGTAATAGTCGCAAGTCCTGGTGGTAGCGCTTGAGAACTTCCAACTGATGAAGTCGCTGTTGTAGTACCACTCATGGAATCGGTCGAAGGGAACATAGAGGTTGAAGTTGTCGGCATTGGCACCGAAGAACTGTCCGCCGTACTCAGGCAGCGTGCTGCTGGTGATGGTGATGTCCTCGAGGTTGGTTGCCAGTGCAAATGCGTATTCGCCGATGTAGTTCACGCTCTTGGGCAAAGTGATAGACTTGAGGCCTGTGCCATAGAATGCGTGGTGACCTATGCGCTCAATGTTGTCGCCGAGATGAACGCCAAGGTCGAGTTTAGCGCCCATGAAGCAGCTGTCCTCCACCTCATACATGTAGTACTTCTTACCCATGTTGTAATAAGTGTTGGTCTCGGCAACACGGCTTGTGAAAGAACGGTTGGTGCGCAAGTTCTTGTTGAAAACATACTTTGCCGTGCCGTCGTAGGTCACACCATTGACAGTGATGGGTGTGAGTTGATCTATAGAGATATATGCGGTGGCAGATTGGCTCTGAGCAACAGAGGTGTTGGTAAAGTCGTAGGCACCCGCCTCAATCTTCGGACTATAGTTCTTGAAAGCAGCGATACCGCGGTACTGATTCACATAGCCCACTGGCACATAGATGGTAGCGCTCAAGGGGATGGTGCTCCAGCCCAGTTGAGCATTATAGGCAACGCGTGAGTTGAGATACAGCTCTTCAAGGCTGTTCATGTCGGCAAACGCATTGTTGTTTGATGCAAAGTAAGTGCAGGGGACAAGCAGTTTCTTGATTTTTGAGTTAGCAAATGCACGCGAGCCAATTTGGTACACGCCAAATGGCAAGATGAGCTGGGTGAGGCCTGTGTTTACAAACGCTCCGTCACCGATTTTCGTGAGTGGTGTAACAGACTCGTCAATCTGCAAATCGGTGAGTGAAGTGCAATTACGGAAGGCATGCATGGCAATGGAGGAGATATTGCCTAACTTCACCGTACGCAAGTTAGCGGCGTCTTCACAAAGCGACGATGGCACTTCAAGTCTATCAGTGAGGTCGGTCAGGTCAAGAGTTTGAACAGTATTGTCACATACTTTCTTTGCAAAGTCGTTGACATAAAGGTTCACTGAATAATCCGAATTGTTAAGGAATACTTTTTGTTTGGGTGCAGCGGTTTTACCTCTAAATTGAGTTATCTTAGCTTCAATGGGATAAGAAGTGCTATTGAATATTCTAAACGGTGTAGTGCATACATAATAAATTATGCTGACATTTCCATCAATATAATACTCTTGTTTGAGGTCATAAGCCGCGCAGTTATAACTAACGCTCTTCAATGTGTTCCACATTTTCTTGTCCCTGAAAAGGTTATAGTCGGCATTCGGCGGTAACACCAAATCCACTTTTGACGGGTCGCTCACAAAGGTGTGCTCACCCCAGTCTTTGGTAATCCAACTGGGAGTGTAGCCGCTGTAAAAAATTCGAGTGAGCGATGTCTCGGCGAAAACTTCGCCATAGAATTCGGTAACCGACGAGGGTATGTAGACCAGCTTGAGTCCAGTACACTTGTAGAAAGCGCGTGAACCAATCTTCTGGACACCGTAAGGGATTGTCAGGTAATCTTCAGTTTCACACTCTTGGAATGCAAAGTTGGCAATCGAGGTAACATAGTACTTCTTGTTGTTGTAAGTGACGAAACTGGGAATTTTCTCAACTTTTAGCGTTGAAGACTTCAATCCAGTGATCTCTACTTCCCCGGGGGTACTTCCTACGGGCTCTTTGGTAATGTCGAAGTTATAATTACCCACGGTAATAGCCCATGACGACAACGCAACCATAAGCGTTGCAACGAATAATAAGATTCTTTTCATATATAGTTTGGTTAATAATTTAGTTTCTACTTGAAATGGATAAATATAATTTTTATCTTACAAAGATACCAAAACACAACCAATCTTCAATTTACCCCCCCCCATAAATTTAAACATTATTAACAATTAATCCACTGGCAGACACAAAAATATCAAGAATTAAAGAATTAAAGAACAACCAGAACAACACGTCTATTCAGATTATAAATTCTTTAATTCCTTAATTCTTGACACTTATTATTTTCCTGATTTATCCGAGGATGAGGGAATGTTGACAAGGTTCGCTTTTCGCGGCGCCAGCTATGCTGACACACCGCTGCTCACCTTGCCGAGCTCATCCTCGTTAGCCGAGGATGAGGTTGATGAGGGCGGTCACGTCGCTCACATTCACCACGCCGTCGGCATTGATATCGCACACGGCATCAGAGAAATCGGCGAGAGAGAGAATCTTGTTGATAAGGGCGGTCACGTCGCTCACGTTCACCACGCCATCACCATTAATGTCTCCCGTCTTGGTGTCGACTACGGCATCATAAACCAGTTCAAATCCATCGAAATCGATGGTGTACTCCTTGCCCGTAGTAGAGGTGCCCATATTCAGCTGAATGGTGCTCAGCACGATAGGATAATTCATCATATCGTCGGCATCAATCCACAACGAAGTGGGCAATTCAAGTTGTATCATCTTGTCGGCAATCACAGTGTCGGGCGTGAGTGTCTGGTAACTCATTTTCTGTCCATTCGGACGCAAGCCAAGCACCACATTGCTCACAGGGGCTTCGCCCGGATTGAAACGAATGCGGATGGCATCGGGCAGGCTCCACAAACGAACAGTTTTGGTTAACACAATCTTCGGACTGCGCCCCGATGCACCGGTATAGGTGTAGGTAAAACCATCGCCGTGGGCTGTGCTCACAGCATTTTTGCCACCAGTCTGGGTGATTTTCCACGTGCTCACATCCAAAGCGGGGTCCAAGGGCATCACATGGGCTGTGGGGCGCTCCACAATCACCTTCATGGTGTCGGTAAATTCGCCGATAGTGCCATACACAAAGGCTTCTCCATCGGCCACACCACGCAATGCGCCAGTTTCGGCATCAATCTTCACTACCGACTCGTCGCTGCTGCTCCATGTGAGCACCGAAGAGTGGATAGGCATGGTGATGTCGCCCACCGTGTTGGTCACTTCCACCACATAATCGCGATAGGTGTCGTTCACGATGGAATCGTTCTTAAACTTAATGCCCTCACCGTCGCCAAATATCTGCACAGGCACAGTGGCGGTCATATCGCCGTAGTGGGCGGTGATGAGACCATCGCCAGCGCCATCGCCGAAGAACACGCTATCCTGCTGCACATGCCCCACCGACTCGGGACAACTGATAGTCACGCCATGCAAGTCGGTGTCGATGAGCAAGCCATATTTGTTGTAGCCATAGAATTTGGGGCGATAGATGCCGTATTTGGGCACTTTAGCCACCCAGTCGACAAATGCGATGCTGGCAATGGTGCTATCGTCGGGTGCAGTGTAGACGGCAAAAATGCCATTGCCATCGGGTCGCTCAGAGCCATCGCTCGGCACATTACGCACACCCAGCGAACTTGAATAGAATGTCGACGAACCGCCGCTATCCATATTCACAGCATCGGTGGCGCCAAGCAAGCGGAGCAAATCGGCAATTTCGGTGGTGCGCGCACCGCTTGAGAGTGGAGAGCGGCCGTCGATGGTGAGGAACATAATCGTCTTGCCACCATCGGCAATTGCCACAGCCGTAACAGGCTGGTTGGTGCCAAACTCTTCAAGCAGATATTCGGTTTCGGTCACTTCGCCATTGTGGAGGCTGTTTGGCCAACTCGACATCATGGTGTGAGGATATATCTCCTTGCCATCAATCTTGGCATGAAATTCCACAGTGATTTCGTCGCCCTCCTTCAAAGCCTTCACGAAGTCGTTGCCAGTGCCCTGGCCGTGAATCACGAAGCCATCGGCAGGAATGTTCATGTCGCCGGCAGTGGAAGGAGCGCCAATGGCCACCATCTTGAAAGGCTTGCCAAACACAAACGATTCGCCATCTGCCAGCCTCATTGCTATTTCGGCATCGCCTGAGGGAAGGTCGGTGCCGCTGAAGAAGTGACTATTATAGATAATTACACGATTCGACGAACTGGGATTCAACAAGTTGACACCACCAACATTGATTTTCGTGCCTGCGGCATTGGTCACAGAGCCAGAGAATTTGGTGCTGCCGATGATGGGATTTTGATTGTTGGCATCGAGGGCAAACTGGGTGTAACTTGAATTGGTGTTGGCCTTGTAGATTTCACCATCCACGATGCAAGGCCCAATGGGAATGCCAATCTTCGACTCGCCACGGCTGGTGTTGCCGGAAGTGTAGAAAAAGTCGCCATTCACACCAAGGAAATAGCGTGCGCCCGGTCGCGACTTGCGTTCCGACATACTGCGCACAGTTTCGGTGCCTGCAATATGGTCCTTGCCCATCACCGTACTGAAGGATATGTAGGGGTTGGTCAAATCAATCTTTGCATAGTAGACATACATTTGGCGACCAGCCTCCGAACGCATCAGAAGGGAGGTCTGAGAAGTGCCAGGACCAAGCATGGCGTGAAAGAGCGTGTCGGTTTCGTAGACCGTACCACGCACATTGTATTGCGTAGAAGCCTGTGCCCCGAAAGCAGCCACACAAGCCAAAGCCAAAATCGCAACTTGCTTTTTCATATTGTATTGATTATTATTGGGTTAGTTATCCTAAAATCAAGTTGACGAGGGCGGTGACGTCGCTTACATTCACCACGCCATCGGCATTGATATCGCACACAGCATCAGAGAAATCGGCGAGAGAGAGAATCTTGTTGATAAGGGCGGTCACGTCGCTCACATTCACCACGCCATCGCCATTAATGTCGCCCGTCTTGGTTTCGGGGATAGCATTATAGACCGAGGCAAAGTTCTTGAACACCATGTGATATTCCTTGCCAGTGGTGGATGCGTTCATATTGAATTGGATAGAACTCAACACGATTGGATAGTTACCCATTTTGTTGGCATCCATCCATGAAGATGTGGGGAGGTCGATATCCACTTCCTTGTTAGGCTCTATACCTTCCAGTTCAATGGTTTGGTAAGCCATGCTTTCGCCGTTGGCACGCACGCCCAGTACCACATTTTTCACAGGTGCCTCGCCTGGATTGAGCGTGATGCGGATAGCATCGGGCAAACTCCAAACGCGGAAACTTTTGGTCAATACAATTTTCGGACCACGAGCCGATGCGCCAGTATATACATAGTCGATACCGCTACCGAGGGCTGTTGCCACAGCATTTTTGCCACCAGTTTGGCTAATTTTCCATGTGCTCACATCCAAGACTGGGTCGAGAGGCATCACATGAGCAGTGGGGCGCTCCACAATCACCTTCATCGTGTCGCATACCTCTCCGAGGAAGCCAACCACATAGGCTTCGCCGTCTTTTATGCCTTTCAAGACACCTGTGTGCTCGCCCACTGTCACCACCGATTCGTCGGTGCTCATCCAAGTGAGGGCTGCAGGATTGATAGGCATCTTTGTTTCGCCCACCACACTTTCGGCATCGATGGCATATTCACGGAAAGTGTCGTTGATTACTGAATCGTTCACGATAGAAATGGCATCCACCGAATTCTGGATTTGAGCAGTGATAGTGGCAATCATATCGCCAAAAGTGGCAGTAAGCACGCCTTCTGGGAGCGAACCGTCGGCATAGAAAGTGGTGTCGGCGATGATATGACCAAGGGCCTCGTCGCAAGAGAGCTTCACGCCCTTCACATCTGTGTCGACAAGCATACCGTATTGGTTATAGCCATAGAATTTAGGGGTATACAGGCCGTATTTTGGAAGACGCAGGCTGAAATCCACATAGCGGATGCTTGCAATCACGCTGTCGTCGGGCGCTTCACTCACTGCAAAAATACCGTTGCAGTCGGCACGCTCGCTGCCGTCGCTTGGGCGGTTACGCACGCCGAGAGCACTTGAATAGAGACAAGTAGAGCCACCGCCATCCACATTGACGGCTTGATAAGCCCCTGCATATTTCATCAGCGAGCCGAGTGCCGCAGTGGTGGCACCGTCGCTCAATGGCGAACGGCCATCGACCACAAGGAAAATCACCTTTTTGCCGTCTTGGCTATAGCCGAGCACGGTGCGAGGGTGCACAGAAGTGTCGCCGTTGTTGACAACCTGACCGGCATTGAGCACCCACGGATTGCCCGAAACGATTTCGGTAGGGGTGAAAGATTTGCCATCGAGATATGCATTGAGGGTGAGGGTGAGCTGGTCGCCAGGTTTCAAGCCTGCGATAAACGAAGCTGCCGAGCCTTTACCCGTGAGCACAAGTCCTTGGCTTGGCACATCCATATCGCCCGCGCTGCTTGGTGTGTTCACCACCTCGAGTTTGCACTGCTTGGCGAAAGCAAACGAGTCGTCGCCATCCACATAGCGCACTTGCACCTCTGTGACGCCACTTTCGTTGGTGCCGCTGAAATAGGTGGGATTATAAAGCGTGACGGCATTGTTGACAGCGCCGGTGTTCACACCACCGATACTCACCTTTCCGCTGGCGCCTTCAATTGTGCCGCCGAAAGTGACAGTACCGATTGATGGAACTTGGTTAGCATCAATTGAATATTGAATTTCAGAGCCATTGATACCCTTGTAGATAACGCCTTTAGCCATCGACGAAGCGATAGGCGCACCCACCATCGACTGACCACGGGCTGTGGTACCAGCAGTAACCCAGAAGTCACCATTCACACCCACATAGTAGCGCTGACCGGGCTCAGTTTTGCGGTTACACATTTGCGAGACGGTTTCGCCACCCGCCATCATGTCGGTGCCGCTCACAGCACGGATTTTCACATACGGATTGGTCAAATCAATCGTGGTGTAGAACACACGCAGGTGCTTGTTGCCGCTCTGCAAGAGCATTGAGGTTTGGGTCGTACCTGGTCCTATGTAGGCATGGAAAGTGGTGTCGACAGTGTAGACAGTACCTGCCACATCGCAAGTTCCTTTTGCATTCGCTCCCAATGCTATAGCGCAGGAGAGCATCAAGGCTGTAATCGTTTTTTTCATTGTCTATAGTGGTTTATTAGTTAAGTCGGTGTATATGGGTATAAAATTACCCAATTTCGTCATAAAAAGCAAGAAAATCCCCACTTTTCCACCAATCTGTCATCCCAATCAAAAACAAATTAAGGAATTAAAGAATGTGGGGATGCCGAAGCGTACCCAATTTTCTTTAATTCCTTAATGATTGCCCCTCTACATTAAGAAAGGGGATTTATCTGCTGATTTAGAGAATCATCGTGATGAGAGCGGTTACGTCGCTCACATTGATGATGCCGTCGCCGTTGATGTCGCACTTTTCATCGGCAATTTCAGCCATACCCAAAATCTTGTTGATGAGAGAAGTGACATCGCTCACATTCACCACGCCGTCGCCGTTCACATCACCCTTAACAACGGGTGCGTCGGGCACGTCGAGATACACAGTTTCAAGACCAGTGAAATGCATTTCATACACCTTGTCGGTGGTAGAGGCGTTCATATTGAGCTGGATAGAACTCAAAGTGATTGGATAGTTGCCCATGTCGGTGGGGTCGCACCAGCTGCTTGTTGGCACCTCAATCACCAATTCTTCGTTAGGAGTGATGGCTTCTGGAGTGATGGTTTGATAGCTCATGCTGCCGCCGTTGGTGCGCAAGCCAAGCACAAAATTCTTCACGGGAGCCTCACCTGGATTTACGCGAATGCGAAGCGCGTCGGGCAAACTCCAGAGTCGGAGAGTTTTGGTGAGCACAATCTTAGGGCTTCGTCCCGATGCCCCGGTGTAGGTGTAGTCGATGCCGTCGCCAGCAGCCGCCACAATCACATTCTTACCGCCGGTTTGGCTGAATTTCCAAGTAGCCACATCCAAGTTTGGATCGATAGGCATCACGCGAGAAGTGGGGATTTCCACATTCACGAGCATGGTGTCGCACACTTCGCCGAGAGTGCCAACCACCTGTGCAGAACCGTTTCTCAAACCTTTCAGCACACCAGTATGCTCTCCAATGGTGACAACGCTTTCGTCGGTGCTCTTCCATGTGAGTGCAAGCGGACTAATGCTCATGTAGTTCTCCCCCACCAGCGTCTGCACAGCCACTGGATACTCTTTGTAACTGTCGGTGATAATGGAGTCGTTGGTGATGTTGATGGCATCCACAGCGTCGATAATCATCACCGTTTCAGACACCGAAACGCCATTGTATGTGGCAGTGAGGCGACCTTCGCGCGCAGTGCCATCGGCATAGAAGGTGGTGTCGCCGATGATGTGTCCGAGCGCCTCGTCGCAAGAGAGCTTCACGCCCTTCACATCTTGACTCACGAGCATGCCGTATTGGTTGTAGCCGTAGAACTTAGGGGTATACACGCCGAATTTAGGCGACTTGAGGGCGAAGTCGACGAAGCGGATGCTTGCGATGGCATCGTCGTCGGGAGCCGAACTTACGACATAGAAGGCATTGCCATCGGCGCGTTCAGAGCCGTCGCTTGGCTTGTTGCGGATGCCGAGCGTGCTGGTGTAGAGCACTGCAGAGCCACCGCCGTCCATATTCACCGCTTCGGTGGCGCCAGCATAGTGCATGATGTCGGCAAGCCAAGTGGTGCGCACACCGCTTGAGATAGGCGAGCGTCCGTCCACCACCATAAAGTAGGCCTTCTTGCCATCGTCGCTATAGCCGATAGCGGCGCGAGGCTGGCGCGAATTGGCATCGCCACGGTCGGCTTCGCTTTGCAGCGTCACCCCGTCTTCGAGAATTTTCGGATTGCCCGACACGATTTGATACGGTTCCACCGACTGCCCGTTGTAGGTCCATGTAAAATTCACCGTCACCACATCACCGTCCTTGAGGTTTTGCACAAACGATGCTGCCGAACCATGCCCGTGAATCACGTAGGTGTCTTCAGGCACGAGCATATCACCAGCATTGCTGGGAGTGCCAACTATCTTCAGTTTGAAAGGCTTTGCTGTTTCAAACTTTTCACCCTCCACCAGCACCGCCGCCACTTCGTAACCATTGTTCTGGTTGGTGGAGCCATAATGGAGGTGGTTGTAGATGGTCACTTTATTCTGGTTGGAAGCCGCACTTTCGTTGCTGCTGGTGTTGATGCCGCCGATAGTGGCTTTAGAGCCATTTTCTGCCACAATGCTCCCGCTGAAGAAAAACGGGTTGATGTAGAGCCTCCCTTCGGTGTCGACCACAAGGTTTTTATAGAGCGTGGCATTGTTGCGGGCGCGATAAATCACCCCGTCGACAATCGTTGACCCCACAGGAGTTCCCACTGTCGACACACCTCGAGCCGTGGTGCCGCTGGTGTAGAAAAAGTCGCCATTCACGCCAATGAAATAGCGCTCTCCAGGTTTCGACTTGCGCTGTGCCATTGCCGAAATCCGCTCATTGCCAGCTAAATTATCGGTTGCACACACACCACGGAGCGAAAGATACGGGTTGGTCATATCCATCGTGGTATAGAACACACGTAAGGCATCTAAAGTGGACGCATTGCGGAGCCAGAGTGAGGTTTGGGTTGTGCCAGGGCCTACTTGGTTGTGAAATAAAGTGTCGACAGTGTATTCTACACCCTGCAGGGAGCACACATTCCCTGCAAAAGCCGACATTGATGCCGCTGCTGCAAACAGCAATGAAGTAATCGTTTTTCTCATATTTCCCGGTTTTTTAGTTAAGTCTTTAATATGGGTATAAAATTACCCAATTTCTGCCACAAATGCAAATAAGAAGAAAGAAATTAGAAATGAGATTTTAGAAATTAGAAGTTAGAGATTAGATTTCTCGGTGAGCTCAGAGAACGCGGAAAGCTCAAAGTGCTCGGGGTTTCCCGGAAAGCCCGGAAATTCCGGAGATTCTGGAGATTCCGGAAAATAAAAAGAATTCAAAAAAAGCCGCCTCCCGAACTACCGGGAAGCGGCCAATATTC
>JAUNNJ010000092.1 GCA_030531495.1 Bacteroidales bacterium | reverse complement strand
TAAGGGATGGAGGGCGGGATGTCAAGAGCAAAAGGGGAATTTGTGGATTACCCGCTGGAAAACCGGCGGGAACGGGGGATTTTTTGGTGTGGGATTTTTTGGAGGGGGCAAAAAAATATGTGTGTGGGGATGCCGGGTGGCACCCACACACACATTATATATATAAGGATGATCGTTTCTTTTGCTTATTCCTTTTGCTCGGCAGGGATTTCTTTGATATAAACATCCTGCTGCGGGAATGGAATTTCGATGTTGTGGTCTTGAAGGGTTTTGTAGATGACCTCTTTTACAAGTGCAATAAATTTGATTTTCTCAACCACAAGTACCCAAATGGCAACATTCAAGTTCACGCTGCTGTCGCCAAAACTGTCGAACATCACCAACACGTCGTGCCCGTTGTTCATGTCCATCACATTGCGGCCATACTTGTCGGTAAATTGTAGTTCAAGCAACGCTTCACGCAAAACTTTACGCACATGCTCTACATTCGCCCCATACGCAACCCCTACTGGCACTTTTATCAACTCGTAAGAATTGTTGCGAGTAAGGTTTCGGAAATTGTTGGCAAACAACGTGGAATTCAAGAACGACATCACACAGTTGTCGGTGGTCATTACCTGCACACTTTGATAGGTGATGCTCTCCACCTTGCCCTGCACGCCATCGCACTCAATCCAGTCGCCCACACGAAGGCGTCCGGCCATCAGTGAAATGCCATAGAAGAAGTTGTTGAGCAAGTCCTTCATCGCGAAACCGATACCGGTTGCCAAACCTGCCGTGACGAGCGAGATGCCGGATTTTGGAATTTTGAGCAAAATGAACGCAAAAATCACGAAAAGGCCCCAAACGACAATGCCGATTACATTATAACCCAATGTGAGGTTGATTTCATTGGTGCGTACCTTTTCTTTACCTGTCTTCTGACGGTGGCGACGAAAACTATAGAAGCGGAAAAGCGCCTTGAAAAGGTAGTTGAAATAACGGAACACGAAGAATGACGCCGCAAGAACGACCAGTTTTGCGATTGACAACTGAATGACATTCGGGATATCAACAAAGTTGAACAGGAATATATCTCGACATGTGTCGGCAAGGTTGAACACATCCGCCGCTAACCAAATACTAATTAATAATGTGTAGGCACCGGTAATTGGCACAAATGCCATGTGCACGAAATCGAAGAACCATGTGCGAGTGACATAGTCGCCCTCTCTAAGTCCTTTGGCAATTTCGCTTACCTTCGTACCGCTATCGCGAAGCGAGTCGTACAGACGTGCTTTCTCGTAAATATCCAGCAAACGGAACACCGCAATCAAGGCCTGAATGGCTGTGAGTTGGAACAACCACCAAATCACCACCTCAACCGACATAAGTGTGCGTCCAGACCATGTAAGGAATGTGGCAACCAAAATCACAGCAAAAGACAACCATGCATAAATAAGGTCGGTTTGTGGCAATTTATTGTGCTCGGTGAGAGGATCGTCGGCCTCAGAATCCGAAGTTTTCTTCTTACGAACTTTGAGAATCGAAGCCAAGCCCTTCGCCACCAGTGTATCGTCGGCAACAAGGCCCTCAATCTGCTTTTTGATAGCACGCTCTTTTCTTCGTTCTTTGGCCTCGTTTTCTTCCTCAAGGAGATCATCGTCGTCGTCATCGTCGTCATCGGCATCTTCATCCGATTCCACCTCACCAACAATGATTTCACTCTGGCGCAATTTGCCAGTGTGCTTGCGGACAGCCCGCCATTGCCAAACGAGAAATAGCAGAACGATAGGAGGGAATATGAGATTGACAACGCTGTTTGGGATGAACACGATACGGAACAATATGATGACCAAGCCCAAAACCAGCATTGGCATATACACGCGAAAACCATGCGACATCTGGTTGTAACGCAAACGAAGCAACAATGAGAATGTGATAGCCACCAGCAGCATCGCATAATCGACCAACAGGTGCGACGCCATGATGAAGAAGTTGTTGTAGAGATGACGGTTGAGCACCATGATTGTTGCGACAAAAATCAGCGCTGCAAATGAAACCATAATGGCAGGCTTAATTTTATTCATCTTGGCGATGCGTGCTGCACGAATCTCGTCAGCCGCCATGTTCACCCACTTCATCCGCTTCAAGAAATGATAGAGAATACGCACCAGCAGATAACCCAACAGAAGCGAAAGAACGAGGTAAAACACCACGAAACCAACAAAACCAATAATCACAGAGCCACGCCATTGACTTTTAGCGAAACGGCTCTCGTTGCCCAAATTGTATTTATTCGACACATCAAGCATGGCGCGAGCCACATTTCGCTTGAAGCTGCTCAAAATCACAAAATAGTTGCTACCATTATTGCGGAAAATTGAACTTTGGATATCATCGTAGCGCTTTTTCGCATACTCATCAAGTTTTCCCAAAATCGACGACACGCGTGCAAAAGCCGTACTGTCGGCTGTGATCATACCTTGAGACTTTTCAATATTGTCACGAAGTTGCATGGCATACTTGATACAAGCAGCACGGTCGGCCTGGGCAGCGAGCGAAAGCGTATCGGGAGTGTGGAACTTACGCCTTCCCTTAAACTCAATCAGCGATGGCGGCAAGCATTTCAGACTGAAAATCAGGCCATCGTAGCGTTTGAGTTCACTACTCATTCGCGCATTGATAAGGTCGTACGGCTTTTTGTTTGTCGTGGTGAAATCGCGATAGAGTTGTGTGGCCTCATTACATGCGTAAGTAAGGTCGAACACATAGTCTTGATTCTGCGAATATAGCATCAGCGAAACTTCACCACAGCGCTCCATCGTTTCCTTCAGCGTCTGCTTCTGGCTTTCGTTATACTGTTTATAATGCGCCATATTCTCCTTTTGTTTCTTAATGGCCTGCTCCAGTTCGCCACGGAGCACCACTAATGCCTCGTCAAGGTTTTTTTCACTCAGCACCGCCTTAGATGGCAACGCCAGCAAAATGGCACAAAAAATAAAAAGGACTTTCTTCATAATTATGCTTCAATAAATCAATTATGCAAATATAATGATTTTTTGCGAAACGCCAACTCTATTTTCAACCAAGGCGAAAAACAATGCGCAGACGCCCATCTTTAAACCGAGTGCTTGAGATGCGGAAAGAGCCTATTTCGGCGGTATGCTCCACATGGGTGCCAGCACACAAGCAATGGTCGTAGTCGCCCACGCTGACGATGCGCACCGTTTCGGAAGCATTGTCGGGAAGTCGCATCAAATCGAAGCGCTCCGCCACTTCTTGCTGAGTGACAAACTCGTAAGCAACAGGCATATCGGCTGCAATCACCTCATTGACGCGAGCCTCAACGGCGGCAACTTCTTCTGCAGTGAGGTCGCGAGGGAAATCATAATCGAGTTTTGACTTGGTGCGCTCCACATGAGCACTCACTGCCCGACCGCAGTCAAACATTTTCACCATTGTACCGTTGAGAATGTGCTCTGCTGTATGCATTGGAGGATACTCTTGCTTATTGTGCGCGTTGAGCTTAACTTCTTGTTCCATATTATTTTTATTATATTGTTTTTTCTTTCTATATTTCCGACAGATAATCAAGCAGACCTCTCAAGTTTCAACTTCTGGTTGATAGCGAACCCTTTAATTAGGTAATCCTTGAGAATCGAAGTCGCCCACTGTCTAAAAAGAATACCACGCTTTGTGTTTACTCTGTAACCCACAGAAATTATTAAATCAAGATTATAAAATTTCATGTTTCGAGCAACACTTCGATGACCTTCATGCTGAACTTGTAAGAATTCCTTACATGTTGCATTTTTTTTCAATTCTTCAACTTTATATATATTACGAATGTGCATCGTAATATTCTGGGGTGTGGTGTCAAATAGTCTAGCCATCTGCTGCTGACTCAGCCACACAGTTTCACCTTCCAACTTCACATCAAGTTGAACACCGTTGTCTTCATTAGTGTATATTACTATTGATGGTTCTTCAGAATAACTTGGAGCGGCAACTTTTCGGTGCTCTCCTAAATGCTCTTGATTCATCATACTTACAGCCTTTTTGAAACAAAACTGAAAAATTAGGTGATTATTATGCTGCCAGGAGTTATTTCATGATGCGGTGGGCGGCTCGGATGCATTTGCGGCGATCGCGGTCGGTGAATTCTGGATGGCGGAAGGTGCCAGCCTTCTGGATTGTGCCCACGCATTTAAAACCGCTCCAACCGAGTATTTCCTTGAGGGCGCGAACCACGCCACGGGTCTGATTTGCAAGGATGTTGAATGGCCACATCGTGCTTGAAGCGCTCACGAGATAGCAACGCTTACCTTTGTGCATGGGCTGCGGAATAGCCAAACTGTTCTCCCCCATCATGCCATAGACCATACGGTCGAAAAGCAGCTTGAGGGTGCCTGGCATATTGCCCCAATAGCAAGGTGCGCCTACCACAAGAGCATCCGACTCTTGGATGAGCGACAAAATTCGCTGGGCATCATCTGGGGGCAACACACACTCATGCGTGCTGCGGCATTTCATACACGCCATGCATGGTCGCACATTCAAGTCCTGCACACGCACCATCTCCACCTCTGCCTGCATGTTTTCGCACTCCTGGCGAATCACATCAAGCATTTTTGATATATTCCCGTTTGGCCTCGGGCTGGCGTTTAGAATTAGAATTTTCATTGACGTCCGAAAGTTAATTAAACATATGCGAAAAAACTGCCTTTACTCGCGACAAGCGCTCACGAAGCCACATTCGCACCATACGAATGCCGCCGTAATAGTTTTCGCCAGCATTTACCGCCGTAGCATCAAGGCCGGCATGGTTGGCCATGTAGAGCGCGCGCTCATTGTGGAACTCTTGCGAAATAATCACAAACTTCTTCAGATGAAATTCGCGAACGGCATTGTCGATAGAAGCCTGCGTGTTTTTCCCTTTCCCGTCCATCACAATGATGCTGTCGGGCACACCGTGCGCCACAAGCGAATCACGCATAATTTGAGGCTCGTTGTATTCAGGACCCTTGTTGTCGCCACTGATGAGCACTTTGTCGATTTTATGCTGTTTCACCAATTCCACTGTAGTGGCAATTCGGCTTGTGTAATAAGGGTTGACTCCGCCAAACACCGACACAGGTCCAGTGCCAAGCAGCAATCCCACCTTGTGGTGAGGCACATCTTCGGCTCTGTCGTAGATGCGTCCTTCGCAATCCGAGGCTATGGCAAATTCGCAAGCAGCGACAATTACCACGCCCGCGCAAAAAACGCCTAACACAGCATATATCAACATTTTATTTTTAAATATATTTTTCATTCATTCTGCATTTTATAAGAAAAGCGGGTATTGGGGGGACAACCCTCCACACCCGCATTAATGAATATCTTAAAGCGTTATACTTATCAACAAATTAGAAGCCCTTCTTGCGAATGAAGAAGTCGGCACGGTCGTCGTCGGTTTCACCGTAGCAAGCCACATACACTTTGCGTGGTTCCTTTTCGTCGCGCACCTGCACAAGCAGTTCGTCGACCGACTCGCCATTCTCTGTAGCCACCACATTGCAGCTCAGCACATCTTTCACACCAATGGCATCCCAGAGCACTTGGTATGCATCGCTGGTTTGCACCACATGGAATGCTGTGGCTGGGGTTGCGCCATCGCCTGTGGCGAGAATCACTTCCTGAAGCATCTTCACGCGAGCACGAAGGTCGGCAGTGGCATTGCTGTCAATCACTGCAAAGAAACTGCAGTTGGCAGCCTTCTTCAGCACGAGCAATGAAAGGGGGTCGCAAACGAGGGCGTCGCGATACATATAGTAAGCCACGCGATAGTCGCGAATACGGTAAAGTTGGTTGGCGGTCTTCACAAGGTCGGCAAGTGGCTCAAAGCCTGCAAATGGCGAAGCAAAATACACTTTTGCCAATTCTTCTGCTGTGAGCGAGGTGTCGGCAGCCGCGAAACGGCGCACGAGAGCGTCAAACTGAGGTCTATTTTCTTTTACGAAAGCTTCGGAAGCTTTGTAATCCATCATATTCTTGTCCATGATTAATGGGTTTGTCGCAATTAATTTTGTCTTGCAAATTTACTAAAAAAACCGCGCACACCAAAGAAGTAGGCACTTTTTATTGCTTGAAAAAAGCACACACCCAAGCCTAATGAACGGCTCGGGTGCGAATAATGTTTTCAACACACAGTTGATAGCCTATTTTATCCCACTGCTCCAGCAGGTCCCCACTGGGCTGTAAGTTTGTGTAGCGCAGTCTTTTGCTTGCCATCAGGGAGCGCCTCAATGGCCTGATACAGGTCATATTTTTCGATATTGCCATCGCTCACAGCAAATTCCAGCAAGCCCACCACTGGCGACTTAGGATTGCTGTAGATGAAGTTGAGCACTTCCATTTTATTGCCTCTGTAGAGTGCGGCAGCCACATAGGAGAACATTGTGTGGATATCGCCTGGGGCGTCTTTCGCGAGGCAGAGTTGGTGCAGATTTCCCACCAGTCCCTTTGCCGACTTTGGCACATAGCAAGTGAATTCGTCCAAATCAATCGTCACGAGGTCGGTTTTCGTATATTTTTTGCCCTTCACCTTGCCAACGACGATTTTTTCGCGAGTGAAGAACCCGTTGGCGTCCACAGAATAGTAGTAGTCGCGCTGTTGGCTCCAAAGTTCTTTTGGATTTCCCACTTCAGCAGGTATTGCTCTGCTCACGGTGCGGTGAAGCACGAATTTGTCGGCATCCTTAAATTCGCCCCACTTCATGTCATACATCATGTATGAATCATTTTCCAAATCGAAGTATTCGTCTTGGCACCAATCGCTGGTGTTGATATTGTCAATCATCACGCCAGCTTTGTCGTAGGTGACCAGATAGGTGAGGTCACCGTCGGGATAGGGAATGCGGTAGAGCAACAAGAAATTGCCACCGGCTATTTTGCGCGCCATGTGTATGGCTGCACCATCGTATTCGCTTTCGTAGTCATCCAAACCGCCCAGCAGTTTCTCCGCTTGGTCGGTGGTGAGTTTCACTCTTATTTCTGATATCGACGATGTGCTCACGGTGGTCGCGCCACTGGTCACGACAGGAGTAACATCCAGGTCGAGTGCATCAAGGAATGGAAATTGCGTTCGCGCAACGCCTGGCAAAGCCATCAGCATGAGTGCCACCAGGCAAAATAAATTTTTCTTCATTGTCTATTTTTGTATTTTTTGATTCATCGTTATCATCCTACCGCTCCATCAGGTCCCCATTGGGCGGTGAGTTCGTTTAGATATTTCTTTGAATCGCCATCAGGCATCTCTTGAATATCATTATAGAGTTCGCTTTTCTGCCACCATTCCTCTCTGATGCACTGGTGAAGCACCTCGGTGATGGCCGACTGGCGATGGGTGCCCAAATACTGGAGCAGCAACTTGTCACGGCTGTACATCATACGCACAACCATGCTCATCAAATCTTCTTTGAGTTTGTTGTTTTTGAAATATTTCCCTGCCAGTTTGTCGAAATTCTCAAACAGTCCTTGGTCGGAGTATGGGTAATAGTCCACGTCGTAGATGGTCTGCGCTTCAGGAGAGTGATCGCCAAATTTTTCTGACTGGGTGCCCTTCAGAGGCTGTGCATCAACTTTTGCCAATCGCATTGTGCCGTCGGCATTCACAGTGTAGGTGTAGTCGCGCTTTTGGCTCCATACCGGATTTTTGCCGGCATCGCGGCCCACAGTGCGGTGAAGCACGAAGCTATCGGCGCTAAAGGTGGCGTGGCAAGAGTCGTAGCACACGGTTTGTACAGCTTCCTCGCCATCCCATGGCATGGTGTATTCCCACGAAGGAGTGGTGACTACATCTTTCAACTTGCCATCCTTGTTGTAACTGACAAGTATTATTTCATGGCCATCGCCCATTTCGTGCCAGTACACGAGCAGCACATTGTCGGCAAACGCCTTTGCACCCACGATAAATGGGTCCCCGCCTTCGTCAAAATCCACCATAGGCACATCGTCGAGAAGCGCTTCACGCTGCTTATCATTCAGCATCACGCCTTTCGGATCTGCACCTTCTGTTTCAAAAACACCTGCTGTGCTAAAATCCTTCTCGATGGCCACTTTGCTCACATCCAGCCCGATGGCCTTGAGAAATGGCACTTCGGCAAGATTCACAGCCACTTGCTGCTCGCTTGCGGAATTTTCACTATCACTCTTTGTACTTTTGCATGCCAGTGTCATGGCCGAAACCAAAACCACGAGGCTTAAGATGAAAACTCTATTCATGTCGGTCCACTTTGTTCTATTTAGAAGCTGTTACTGCTTCTGAGTTATTACTTTTGCAAATATAATTAATTTTCCGCTTTATAGATAACTTTCCCTCCCAAAAGTTTAAACATGGCAACAAAAATCGTGGCACATTCTTTTGCATGTAGAAGTGCCACGATTTATCTCTTTATTTAAAATTGCTTACTTTTTGTTTTCGTCGGCGAATTTGCCCAGGTATTCCAGTGCCACGCGGGGGCGACGGAGCGCCCTCACTATGAGCCAAATGCCGAGCACGATGAATGGGATGCTGAGCAATTGACCCATGTCCATGCCACACATGGCGCGCATTTCGATTTCCCAAGGCTCTTGCACATTCTTTACAAATTCCACCAAGAAGCGGGCGCCAAAAATGCCCAGCATAAATGTGCCGAAAATCAATCCGGGGCGCTCCTGCTCGTTGCGCTTCCAGTAGAGCCACATCACCACTGCGAAAGTGAGCAGATATGCCAGCGCCTCGTAAATCTGGGTTGGGTGACAGGGGGCGGTGAAGCGTGCTTCTTCGCCGTGTAGGAATTGAGGAATGTTTTCAATGAATCGGAAGCCCCAAGGCAAATCGGTGGGACCACCATAGATTTCGTGGTTGAAGAGGTTGCCCATACGGATAAGGGCTGCCACCACGCCCACTGGCACCACCACGCGGTCGAATGTCCAGAGCATTGGACGCTTGGTCACGTATTTGCTATATAGCCAAATCGACACCATGATGCCCAACACGCCGCCATGGCTCGCCAGTCCGCCTTCCCAAATTTTGGGTATGTCGGAAAGGTGCTGGCTATAGTAGGCCCAGTCGTAGAAGAGCACATGCCCCAGGCGAGCGCCCACCACAGTGGCAACAATCACGTAAATAAAGAGTTTCGAAACCCACGATTCGGGTGCGCCTTCGTGACGAAATTCGCGCCAAACCACTTCGTAGCCAAACCAGAAACCGATGGCAAACATCAGCCCGTACCAGCGCACGGTGACGAAGCCACTATAGATGTCGGGACTCGCGGTCCATGTAATAAAATCGAGCATTGAAAATATGTTATCTGTTAATTTGGCTACAAAGTTAAGGTTTTCTTTTTAAACCCAAAAAGTTCATTAGGAGCAAATGGCAATATTTTGTTTCTCATAGGCTGATTTGTGCTATCATTCAGGCTCAGAGGAGAAAAGGTGGGGATAGTGTATTTTCCTGATTTCGGTTGACTGCCATACACAATATTGTAGGGACGCTCGGTCCGAGCGTCCGGTATCTAACAAATTGACAGCCAATTATATGCAAAGCGGACGCTTGAACCAAGCGTCCCTACAAAACATCTTCTCCTATTTTAGATGCGCGTTGCCGCAATGGAGCAAGTTCTGTGTGCGCGCGCTACATATCATCCTGCACCACAGAAATCAGTGTGGTGATATCGGTCACATTCAGCAGCCCATCGCCATTCACGTCGTAGCCAATCAAATACTCAGGTGTGTGGTTGTAGTCGTCCCTGTCGATGACAAGGCGCAGGCCCACTGTGGGCGAAAAATAATACTTATACATCGACTTTCTTCGGGTGGTGCGGCAATCGGCATAGCCGTCGCTCCACGAGCCGCCACGAATCACACAATTATTGCTTCCTTCTTGAGGACCTACAGGATTGGTTTGATGGGCATCGCTGTAGGTTGCATATCGGTCGACAACCCATTCCGCCACATTTCCGCCCATGTCATAGAGACCTTTTTCGTTTGGCGCAAGTTGGCACACCGGGTGAGTGTGACCGCCGGAATTGTCGCTAAACCAAGCCACTTCATACGGGTCTTCGCCACCACTGAACACAAAAAACCCGCTATACATCCCTCCACGAGCTGCGTATTCCCACTCTGCCTCGGTGGGCATACGGTAGTTGATGCCCGTGAGTGCGCGCAATCGCTCCACGAACATTTCACATTCGTCGTATGCCACATTTTCAACAGGTAGATTCTTGCCTACGTGCTCGCTGGGATTGTTGCCCATCACACATTCCCACAAAGCCTGTGTCACCTCGTGACTCGAAATGCTGAAGGGATATAGCGTGACATCATGTAGCGGACGCTCATTTTCCATAGCATAGCGCTTCTGTTCCCACGATGCGCCCATGCCGAAAACACCTGGTTCCATACTCACCATGGCACGACACTGCTCATTCACGGCTTCAGGAAATCCGGAAGCGGGATCCGTCACATATGTAATCAGTTGTGCCACATCGCCCACATTCACCACAGCATCGCCATTTATATCATAAACAGATTTCTCCGAAATGCCAGCCAAAGCGCCGTGGGCGAAGGCACACTCCACCCACATCGTTGTGCACAAAAGGATTGTTGACAATTTTTTCATTTGGCTATGCATATAATTCTTTCATTTGCTGTGCGCGAAGGCGAAATCATCAGACTCGCTTCCATTTACTTTCTTTCAATCAATTGCAAATTTAAAGAATATATACCTTAATTCCGCAACACTATAGTTTAACATTATTTATAAGTGCCTGAGCA